>JBCCIX010000052.1:0-14432 GCA_039028075.1 Bacteroidota bacterium
GCCACTACGCATCAACAACTGAACGATGAAGAGCAATTGGCCTCGGGTGTACTACCGAATTTACTTAGAATTTCGGTGGGAATCGAGCATGTGGATGATATAAAATCAGATTTAGCAAATGCCTTTGATTCAATCCGTACCAACTCCGCGGTCGAAGTCTGAGTTGGAAATTTTCAGTTATGATCAAAAGTTCAGTTTGGAGGGAGGAGGTTCCCTCCCTGAGCTTGAGATCGCTTACACCACTCACGGTACCCTTTCACCGGAAAAGGATAACGTAGTTTGGGTATTTCATGCCTTAACGGCCAATGCTAATCCCTTAGAGTGGTGGTCGGGTCTCATCGGCAGAAACGATCTTTTCAGTCCTTCAGAGCATTTCATAGTCTGTGCAAATATGCTGGGATCTTGCTACGGCACCACAGGTCCTGACCATATCAATCCTGAGACGGGCGAAAAGTATGGTTTACACTTTCCGTTGGTCACCGTACGGGATATGGTAAAAGCACATAAACTTTTGCAGAAGAATCTGGGCTTCGAAAAGATCCATCTGGGTATCGGTGGAAGTATGGGGGGACAACAGCTACTAGAATGGGCCGTACAAGAGGTTAACCTATTTGAAAATATTTGTTTAGTGGCCACAAATGCCAAACACTCACCTTGGGGAGTAGCTTTTAACGCATCGCAACGTTTGGCACTGGCCGCAGATCCCACCCTAAAATATACCTACGATGGGGCCGGTGAAGGCGGCTTGAAGGCAGCACGGGCAATCGCAATGTTATCCTACAGAAATCAGGGCACCTACGCCCTTACCCAAACGGACGACGATTCGAAAATTGACGATTTTAAAGCCAGTAGTTACCAGGCGTATCAAGGGGATAAATTAGTCAAGCGCTTCAGTCCACATGCTTACTGGGTGCTTAGCAAGGCCATGGACAGTCACAATATTGCCAGATGTAGGGGACAGGCAGAAGAGGTTCTCGCAAAAATAAAATCAAATGCTTTGATCCTTGGATTGGAGAACGACATTCTCTTTCAAACCAGCGAACAAGAGTTTTTAGCCCAGCATATTCCAAAGTCAAAATTTAAGTTAGTCGCTTCTAAATATGGGCACGATGGCTTTTTAATCGAAACTGAATCCATAAGTAATTACATCAAAGAATTTTTACAAAAAACCTAGTATGAGTAAATATAGAATAGGCCTTTTTGGTTTTGGCTGCGTAGGTCAGGGCTTTTATGAAACCTTGCTTAAAAATGAGCAACTTAACGCAGAGGTGGTAAAGATCTGCGTGAAAAATAGTTCTAAAGCACGGCCCATCTCGAATGACATTTTTGTGTATGATGCTGAGCTAATCCTGGAAGATAAAGATATTGATCTGGTAGTAGAGCTTATTGACGATGCTGAAACCGCTTACGCTATTGTTGCAAAAGCATTAGCGAATAGAAAGCCGGTGGTGAGCGCTAATAAAAAAATGATTGCCGAGCGTCTGCCAGCACTAATAGAACTTCAAAATCAGTATGATACTCCTCTTCTTTACGAGGGAGCGGTCTGCGGGAGCATTCCTTTAATCAAGACAATGGATGAGTACTATGCCCTAGAGCAAGTAAACGAAATCAAAGGCATATTTAATGGGTCTACCAATTATATTCTTACCAAAGTAATAGCGGAAAATAAATCATATACAGAAGCACTTAAGGCCGCTCAGGATAATGGTTTCGCAGAAAGCGATCCCACCCTCGATGTAGAGGGCTATGATCCTAAATATAAACTTGCTATTGTGCTGCAACACGCTTTTGGACTAGCTGTTCATCCTGATCATATATTCAATCAAGGGATCCAAAACATCAACCAGGCAGATATAAATTTTGCCATAGAGCGGGGATTAAAGATCAAATTGTTAGCGCGGTCTGTCAAACACAGCAATCACATAGCGGCCTTTGTAGCGCCTCATTTTGTGAGCCCTGAGAGCCCACTTTATCACATAGAAAATGAATACAATGCTGCCCTCGTCGATGGAGACTTTGCCAATGAGCAGGTATTAATTGGCAAAGGGGCCGGAAAATTACCAACGGGGCTCGCGGTTCTGGCAGATGTTGCCGCCATCACTAAGGGCTATTCATATACTTACCCCAATGCGGCCGATAATCTGGAGTTGGTCTCGTCCAATGAGGAAGTCTATGTAAGCTTTGATAATGAAGCTGTAATTGATTTTGGACTGTTTAATCGTATTTCTGAAAAATATATCGGAAAGCGAAGCGGCTACGTAATAGGAGAAATAAGTCTGGAAAAGTTAGAACTACTTGTACAGGATGAAGGTGTAAATGCAATTTTTACGTCCGGTGCTAGGGAAGAAATTGAGGTCCATCGGTTATCTTACTCTTATGCTTAGTGTTATCATTTATCTAGAATCCTGCGAATATCGTTGGCCTTCCGCATTGCATCAACCATACTTTTCTCGTCGGAACTATCAATCATTTTTTTAAAGGCCTCTAAATGATTAATGTATTCTCGTAGCGCCACTGAAACCTGCGCCTTATTTTGAGCGAAAATAGGTGCCCACATCTCGGGTGAGCTTTTCGCCAAACGTACCGTAGATTCAAAACCACTGCCGGCCAAATTGGCTATATTTTTTTCGTTCTCTTCTTTGTTCAACACGGTAAGTCCGAGCATAAAAGATGAAACGTGAGAAAGATGAGAAATATAAGCTACGTGTTTGTCATGATCTTCAGCTCCCATGAACACGGTTTTCATACCTACACCATCAAATAAATGTAGGGCTTTTTTCAAGGCGCTTTCGTGTGAATTTTTATGATCGCATATGACGTTCACTGCGCCTTCATAAAGACCGGAAAAAGCCGCTTTTGGCCCCGTATTTTCCGTACCTGCCATAGGATGCGCGGCCACGTAGCTACCACGCTGAGGGTGCTGCTTAACGCTTTCCGTTAGGAGAAATTTTGTGCTTCCCAGGTCAATTAACAGTTGGTCTGCAGTCAGAAGATCAAGTACCTTTGCAATCTGGGCTAAGAGTTCATTTACCGGAGTGGCCAATACAATAACGTCGGCCACTTTAGCAGCTTCTTCAATACTAACGCAGCGATCCACCATGCCCTGTTTAACCGCCTCGATCTGATGCTCAGGATTTTTGTCAATCCCTAAAATGTTGCTCGATAAATCATTTTGCCGCAAAGCCAACGCAAAAGAACCGCCCATTAAACCCAAACCTACAATCGCTACATTCATGACATAAGTTGTTCAAATGATCCGGTAATCCTATCGAGTGAGCGAGACAGCAGTTCTTCAGAGGCACAAAGTGAAATACGTAAATAGCGATTACCTTGTGTTCCGAATATGAATCCCGGTGTTATAAAAACTTCTGCTTTTTCTATTATTCTATTAATCCAAAGACTTACATCGGGTACGTGATCAGGAGCTTTTGCCCAAACAAATAAACCTTCTTGATTCTTATCGACGGTGCAATGAAGGGTTTCCATGATCTCGAAAGCTAGCACTCTACGTCTCCGGTATACTTTGTTTAAATCTATATACCACTTTTTTGGTAGCTGCAATGCCTTTATCGCGGCTTTCTGAATCGGCATAAACATACCGGAATCCATATTACTCTTTACATTTAAAACCGCACGAATGTAATCGGGAGCTCCTATCATCCAACCTAACCTCCACCCCGCCATGTTATGAGACTTACTCAAAGAATTAAGTTCAAGGCAAACCTCTTCTGCACATTCTACCTGAAATATACTTAAAGGGTCACCGTTAAAGAGTTGGCTGTAGGGATTGTCATTAACGACCATAAACCTATGCTCTTGGGCAATAGCTACAAGTCTTTCAAATTGTTTACGAGAACCTTTAACCCCAGTGGGCATATTTGGATAGTTAACCCACATTAATTTCACATCGTCTAAGGGCAGTTTAAGAAGTTTTTTAAAATCAATTTGCCAACCGTTTTGTTCGTTTAATTCATAATTGATGGCTTCTGCTTGTACTAGCTGGGTTACAGCGTGGTATGCAGGATACCCCGGATTCGGAATCAGAACTTTATCACCCGGGTTAAGAAAGGCCATGGATATATGCATAATTCCTTCTTTAGAGCCAATAAGGGGTAAGATTTCGGATTCAGGATTCATTTTCACTGAATAACTGGAGGTTAGCCAGGAAGCTATTTCACGCCTCAATTCCGGCAATCCTACGTAGCTCTGATAACCATGGGATAAAGTATTTTGAGCTTGCTGATTAAGTTTAGCAATGACCTCTCCGGAGGGGGGAAGATCAGGACTTCCAACACCGAGGTTGATGATGTCCCTACCTCCTTGGTTCAATGAGGCAATCTCTTTGAGTTTTGTGGAAAAATAATATTCCTCTACACCACCTAATCTGTCCGCAACCTGAATAATCATCTGTCTAAATTAATCTTCAAATTTGCACTCTAACGCTAAACAAGTGCTAAAAATAACGCCCTTGGTAATGGCAAGAATAAACTTTTCATCAATATATTTGTAATTCTTATGAAGAGAAAGAGTTAGACAAGAGAAAGCTAGATATGAGCACGGTTATATTTACTTCCATAGTGGCCTTTACGGTCATCATTTTGCTGATTGTTTTGATTTTGCTTTTCGCTCAATCAAAACTTGTACAGTCGGGTCCGGTAAATATCATAGTGAATGGTGACAAGGACAACCCGATAGTGACGACTGCTGGCAGTACGCTGCTCACCACGCTTTCAACCCAGAAATTGTTTTTGCCATCAGCTTGCGGAGGAGGTGGAACATGCGCTATGTGTAAATGTGTAATTGACGAAGGCGGAGGAGATGTTTTACCTACAGAAGTTGGGCATTTAAGTCGAGCCGAACAAAAGGATAATGTGCGATTATCTTGTCAAGTAAAGGTGAAACAGGATATGGAGATTCGTATTCCTGAAGAAATATTTGGTATTAAGAAATGGGATACGACGGTAGTCTCAAACTACAATGTGTCTACTTTTATCAAAGAATTTGTAATGAGGTTACCTGAGGGGGAAACCATGGACTTTGAAGCGGGTGGGTACATTCAAATTGATGTTCCTCCCATTGAAGTTAAGTTCAGCGATATGGATATTACGCCTAAACCAGAATTGGGCCATCCGGAGAACGTATTTCAGGAAGACTGGGATAATTTCAAAATGTGGGATCTTGTAATGAAAAACGATGAAACTATATTTAGGGCTTATTCAATGGCAAATCATCCGGCTGAAGGTAATATTGTGATGCTGAACATCCGGATAGCCACACCGCCCTGGGATAGAGATGCCGGTAGGTGGATGGATGTCAATCCAGGTATATGCTCATCTTACGTTTTCTCAAGAAAGCCCGGAGATATCGTAACTATTTCAGGTCCTTACGGTGAATTTGAGATCAACCATACGGATAGGGAGATGGTCTACATTGGAGGCGGAGCCGGTATGGCACCATTACGAGCTCAAATCTTTCATCTTTTCCATACCATGAAGTCAGATCGTAAGGTTTCTTATTGGTATGGTGGACGGTCGAAAAAAGAACTCTTTTATGTAAACCACTTCCGGAAAATAGAGAAAGACTTCCCTAATTTCAAATTCCATATTGCACTATCCGAACCCTTAGAAGAAGATAACTGGCGTGAAAAGAAAGATCTTGATGATGATGAAGCAGATGGATATCTAGGGTTTATACATCAAGCACTTTACGATAATTACCTGGGTAAACATGAAGACCCCGAGGAAGTGGAATATTACCTGTGTGGGCCTCCGCTAATGAATGCTGCCGTTCTGAATATGTTAGACGAAATGGGCATACCCCCGGAAAATATCAGATTTGATGACTTCGGAGGATAAATCGAAACCGATGGCATTAAGAAACCCTCAAAGCGTGGCTTTGAGGGTTTTTTATTTGCTAGTATTGGTATAGAACTAGATTTTTAAAAAAGTCCCTTAAAAGTGTTCCAAAAAAGATTCCCCTTCAAAGCTAAGACTTACTACCGGAGCACCTGAAAACTGACTTTAAGGAAATGCAAAAGGTATTTTTAGCAAATGATTAACAAGCAAAAATCTTTTCTCAGACGTAGTAATTTTCTATTCATTGCTAAAACCCTAATTTTAAAAATAAAGCATTAGATGGATCTCAAGATTTTCTTTTCTCCGCTCGAAGAGGAACATTTTTCTCACATCACCAATACCGGTAGTTTTTTCAAAAACATTTCTGTCAATATGGATGGCATGCCCGATTATCGCAATGCGAACATCGCCATTATGGGAGTGGGTGAGTCCAGAGGTTCAGACTCAAATAAGGGCACTGAAAAAGGCGTTGATGTCATTCGCCAAAAGCTGTACGCTTTAAAAAAAGGATTTGGCACCTATAAAGTCGTTGATCTTGGCAATCTAAGGCCCGGAATAGACCTTGATGAAACGTATGGGCGTATAAAAGAGGTCTGTCACTTGCTGTTGGAGCAAAATGTACTTCCTTTAATCATTGGAGGATCTCACGACCTGGACTTCGGTCAGTACAAAGCGTACGAAAATATGGATAAGCTGATCAGCCTGCTTAACGTAGATGCCTTTTTAGACATGGAAGATAAAGCCAAAAGTCCAAGCCATGGCCATATCAACCGGATTTTGGTTCATGAACCCAATTATTTATTTAACTATAGCCATCTGGCCTATCAAAGTTATCTGATTAACCAAAGTGCTATTGACATTTTAGAAAAACTCTATTTTGAAGCCTACCGCATCGGACATCTTCGCTCTAACATTACCGAAATGGAGCCTATCATCCGTAACGCTGATATGCTTTCTTTTGACATTACCGCCATAAAATCCAGCGATGCTCCCGGGAACCAGAATGCTCAACCTTTTGGATTAAGTGGAGAAGAAGCTTGCCAAATATGCTGGTATGCCGGTCTGAATGAAAAATTGAGCTCGGTAGGCTTTTATGAATACAACCCTGACTTCGATGACGATAATCAAAAAACAGCATCTGTTATCGCTACTATGATCTGGTACTTTATTGAAGGGTATTACCACCGAAAAAACGAGCAGAATTTTAAAACCAACGATTACACAAAATTCGTTGTTTCCATGCCTAATGATCCGGAAACATTGAGTTTTTTTAAGAGCAAACTAAGTGAGAAATGGTGGTTGGAAGTACCTTTCCCTCAGGGTAGAGAAAGGTATGCAAGAAATTGCATTATACCTTGCAGCTATTCTGACTATCAGTTGGCCACCAAAGGCGAGCTTCCAGAACGGTATATTAGTACCCATGCAAAATTGATTTAAGCGACAAACTACACTATCATGAGAAATATAAACTATCTTCTTCTATCAATAGTCTTCGTGGCCTGTACCGCTGCGCCTGATGCAAATGAAATAGTCAACAAGGCCATTATTGCCTCCGGCGGCGAACTCTTTGAAACCACGGAAATCCAGTTTGAATTCAGAGACAGGGAGTATGGTCATAAAAAGGTTGAGGGTAATTTTGAATATGTTCGCATTTTTGAAGATTCCTCCAGAGCGATCAGAGACGTTTTAACAAATTCAGGGTTTACCCGCGAAATCGATGGTAAAGTTACCGCCGTACCCGATACCATGGCTGCCAAATACAGCAATTCTGTGAACTCTGTGATCTACTTTGCCCTTCTTCCTTACGGGCTAAATGATGCCGCTGTTAATAAATCATATGTAGAGTTAACAACTTTAGACAACAAGGAATACCATAAGATCAAAGTAACTTTTAACCAGGAAGGGGGTGGTGAAGATCATCAAGACATTTTCATTTATTGGATAGATACTAATGAAAACAAAGTGGACTACCTGGCTTATTCCTATGAAACCGATGGCGGGGGCATCAGATTTAGGAAAGCCTTTAATGAGCGCATCGTAAATGGTATAAGATTCGTAGATTATGTGAATTATAAGCCAAAATCTGATCTTGTCCTCACAGATATAGACAAAGCGTATAAAGAAGGCGCCTTGGAAGAGCTTTCTAAAATCGAATTAGAGGAAATAAAAGTGAACAAGCTTTAAGCGGTCCTTTTCTGGTAAACAAGATAACCCGTGTAACTCAGCAGGATAAGTGAAACTGTTTGGATAACAATGAATTTTACAAGGTTATCCGCAAACTTAAGGCTAACAACAGTACTAACGGCATTCCACAGTCCATTCAGGCCTAACCACAACAACATTTGGAGCACAATAAATGAGGCCAGATTCATATAACCCGAGTTAACTTTCTCCTTCATTAGCGCTCTATCATTGGTCGTTACCAGCAGAAAAATCCCTAAAAGGGGTAATATTAGCCCGTTTAACGCCTGTGCGGTTACAATAACTGGAATAGGTTTTACATTCAGCATACCAAAGAGTAACCCCGCCGCTAGCACGATGAACCCTCCTGCTCTGTACGACTTCCGAACGGAGCTAGTGTCGTTATCTAGCAATCCTGCCGTGATCATGCCGGCGGCCATTGGAGCCGTAAGCGAAGAGGTAAACCCCGCCGCAAAGAGGCCTAAGCCCAGTAATAAGTAAGCCCAAGGCCCAAGTCGATCACCCAAAAGCTGAGCCATATCCAGAAACGAGTCCAAAGACACCATTTGGGTAGCCACTACCAATATGGCCATTGATATGATCCCGCCAATACTGACGGAAATAATCAGGCCAAAGCGCATTTCACTTATAGATTGACCTTGGCTGAGTCCGGAACCTAAATAAACATTGTAGGGTACAATCGTGGTACCGATCAGCGCCAGTGTTACCCACTGAGCACCATTAGGAAGGTTAGGTACAGCACCCTGAATTAATTCTCCTACCCTGTGATCCCCGTTAAAGGCCACAAAAATAAAAACAGCACCCATGAGAAACACCAAGACTCCAAACATCTTTGAAAGTGATCTTCTGTTGCCATAAACAAGCAGTAGAAAAAGTACCGAGCCAATAAGTAGAAGAAGTAGATACCGGTTCACATCAACTAGTACCGAAATACCTTCTAAGGCCCCTAAGATATTTCCCGCTTCGTAAGCGGCACACCCAAGCACCACCGCTGAGCCCATAAAAACGGCAACTGACCCCTTCAAATTTCTCTTTAAAACAGAACTGAGCCCATAACCGGTTACAATTGATACTCGCGCCGACATTTCTTGTAGAATAATGCAAGCAAACGTGGCAAATAAGAGCGCCCAGATCAAATTGTATTTAAAAAGAGCCCCAGCAGAAGAGGCCGCTGCTAGTGTTCCAGGACCAATAAAAGCGGCCGAAATGACGGACCAAATAAGTACAGAACTTATCCTATTTTTTATGGTAAACATCGAAGTCCTTGCTACGGGTGAAAGGTTAATTCCAATCTACCTAAAAATTCAGTACTTTTAGCACTTAATAGTCTGGTATTCAGCGCTTACCTCGCGAATGATATGAAGCTTACAGTAAGGTCCTTTTGTCTCACGGCTTTATTCTTAACTTACATTTCTCTATCTAAGGCTTATAATCAGACCGCTATCCCAAAAATTGTAATCAACTCAGTAGGGCATTCAGGAAAAGTTTTTAATGTACTCTACACACCCGATGGATCAAAAATTATCTCAGTTTCAGAGGATAAAAGCATTAGGGTTTGGGATGCCAGCAGTGGAGAACTTCTGAACAAGTATGAATCAGAAATAGGTACCGGACCTAAAGGGATGCTCTACAGTTCTGCCATCACTCCTGACGGTAAAATATTAGCAGTTAGTGGTTACCCGGTGCATGATGATGCCAACAACTACATCATCTTTATTGATTTAAACTCGGGCAAGCAAGTAAGTACTGCGGTCGGTCACAAAAATGTGATCAATTCTCTGGACTTCACCGGAGATGGAAAGTATTTAGCCAGTGGAAGTGATGATGGCACCATTCTCATTTGGCAATTCTTGGGAGAAGAAGAAACCAAGAGTATACATACCATCGAAGTAGGTTCAAGAGTGGCTAAGCTTTCTTTCAATAAAAAAAGCAATACACTCGTGGTGGCTTCTGAATCGAAGAACATAAAGGTGTATAATCTTGCGGGATTGAATTCAGGTACTATTGACTACGTTCCCCGCGAATTAAAAAAGCATAAGGGTATCGTTAGCAAGGTCAGCGTTTCCCCCGATGGGTCTTTTATAGCCAGTAGCAGTTTCAATCAAGATCTACTTTTATGGAGATCGGACGGTTCATACTTACGGTCATTAGATACCAATGACAAGGTAATTAACGCTCTTGCTTTTTCACATGACTCAAGAATATTAGTCGCTATGGATGAGACGGGGAAAGGGATCAGTTTCAACATTCCATCAGGAAACAAGTTATCTACTTTTTCAGGACACGATAACACCGTTTTTAGTGCCGCGTTTTCACCCAATTCGATTTCAGGTAGCTACCTGGCTTGCACCGCCGGTGGTAATAACAACGTTCTTAAGATCTGGAACCCCATCAATGGCAAAGTACAACAAACGATTCAAGGTAAGGGAAGCGTAGTTTGGGACCTTGAGTTTGGGGATGGTCTAGACCTTTACATCAAAAAGGAACCCGGAACCGAGAAGTACGGATACAGTTTTGACTTTAAAAATTTCTCCCTACGTCAGAATCCGGATAACCCCAGAAACTACTACAGCGAGGCTGCCAACTCTAATTTAATTCAAATTAGTCCTTACGAAATAGAGATTAATCGCAGGGGGCTGATTCAAAATGATGAGTTTGAAGATGGGAGAATTCTCGATTTTCAAGCCACAAAAACGGGAAATATTATTGTGGGCAGTGATTTTTCGTTGAAGATGTATAGTTCCGAAGGACTGCTGATGAAAGAATTTCTTGGGCATACTGCCGGTGTTCGAGCGGTTACGGTTACCAAAGACAGCCGGTATTTGGCCTCAGGAGGAGAAGACCAGACGATTAAACTATGGAAATTGGATGAATCAGGAGTAATACCAAGCATGAAAGACGTTTTCCAAGGTGCTGAATGGATAAGGTATTTCGGCGAATACGAGCTTAGCGACTTAATTGAGAAAAATACGGCCGAGGCGTGGAAAAAAGCTATTGCTACCATAGAGGCTGCCGGTGATAAAACCTCGCGGGATATTCAAGGCGTATATGAAAATTTAGGAGAAACGATCACTCCTTTTGCCAACCTGTTTGTCTCCAATGATTCCGAGTGGATAAGCTGGGTGCCCACGGGGTACTTCAATTGCAGCTCTGCCGGCGGGCAATATTTTGGTTGGCATATCAATAGGGGTATTCGACAACTGGCTGACTTTTATACCGCCGAGCAGTATTTTGAGATATTGTATCGTCCAAAAGTGCTTATGCGGAGCGTTAACGAAAGCAAGCGTGTTGACCTGATCCTTCAAGATGAAGGGGAGCAGCTATTCGACCTTGGGAAGCTGGAACGCCCCTCAGCAGCTTTCTTTAATTTGAGTGAAGCTACAATTGGAGACCACAAAATCCTCGATTATCAGGACGGTGGCTATCAAACCAAGGCAAAATCGATTAATCTGGAAGTTGATCTTTACAACGGCGGTGGTGGACTCAAGGAATTAAACATTTATCAAAACAATAAACTCATTATCACAGATGGGGAACTGGGTAAAGTACCGGTTGGTAAAACCACCAAGAAATTTTATGACGTGAATTTGACCAACGGGCCTAATGAGTTCAAGGTGATTGTCAAAAACAATCAAAGAATTGAATCCCGGCCGAACCTCATTAACATATTGTATAACGGTGACATCGTAGCCTCATCCGACTTGTTTATTTTGGCGGTAGGGATCAACGAATACAAAAACCCGGCCTATAACTTAAATTATGCGCAGCCTGATGCCAAGTCCTTTGTAAGCAAGATTACAAAACGTAGTGGCAAAATTTTCAGGAATGTCAGAAAATTAGAGATATACGATAAGGAAGCCACCAAAGAAAACATCGAAAGAGCTTTTAAGTCAATTGTTACACAGGCCAAACCTGAAGACGTATTCGTTTTCTATTACGCAGGTCACGGCACTCTTGATGAGGATAATGACGATGAGTACTATTTTGTACCTACTGACGTCACAAAAATTTACGGTGATCCGGACCAACTTCAAGCAAAAGCTATCTCATCCAATCAGCTTAAGGTAATGTTGGCCGATTTGAAACCCCAAAAACAATTGATTCTCATGGATGCGTGTCATTCGGAAGGCGCGTTAAAAGCGATTAAGACAAGGGCTCCTGCCTCTGAAGAGAAGGCTATTGTTCAACTGGCGAGAGCTTCGGGGGTGGTAATGATTGCTTCCAGTGGCACACAGCAATATGCCTCAGAGTTTGAAGTACTTCAGCATGGTGTGTTTACTTACTCACTTTTAGAAGCCCTTGATGGTAAATTGGGCATGCTTGATAATCGAATAATGGTTGGGGCTCTGAAGTCATACATGGAATTCCGAGTCCCGGAGCTCGCCGAAGAACACGGTGGAACAGCCCAGTACCCCACAGGTTACACACAAGGAAATGACTTTCCTATAGGCATTATTGAAAACAACTAGTTTTAGTACTGACGCCCGCAGCGTCAGATACGTGCTGGAATTCCTTATCGTTTGTATATCCGGAACTTTTAAAGCTCTTTACTAAGTCAAAGATTCCTGAATTCGCTTTGCTCCATCAGAATGACGTACATTTTTTTCATTTGAGCCATAATTGTCTCCTAATTTAATCCCGCCTGGTCTTTCCTGATTTATTTTTGATAACATACCGTCTCACCCCTAGACCGTCATTCCCGCGTAGGCGGGAATCTTGCGCTTTTTTAGAGCAGACTTAACTTCCGTTTGTTACTCCGGGGTCGCGGATCGACCCTGGAGCTTGAATGGGTATGGCTTCAATCGAAGGCGGCATCAACTCAGCCCCTTGGCCTAAAATTCGTTTATGCTTTACTCGCTCTAACCCGTGATTTCAGAAGTTACTGTTAATTAGATATCACCTTCGCCTTCTTGCGTACGACTTTCTTCTTTGCTTCGTACGCCTGTAGTTTTGCTTTTTTCTCTTAGCTGAGTTGAACTTTTTGCGTTTTGATCTTTTGTACTTGGCGTAACGTTCATTAGGCGATTTCGCAAATTTCAATCGCCTCTTTCGCTTTGCTAACTCAGCAGGGCTCCTCGCACCTACGGACCGGCCACGTTTCACCGCTGAGGACAAGGTTTTCCGCCTAAAGGCCAGAGCGTTTTTATAATCTTCCTTGAACCGGTCCTGGTAATTATAATTACTAAAGTCAAAGCGTAGCGTGATCTCGTTGCTATTGCCTAACGCGCTCCTAAAGTCGTCACTTTGGGTTTCATAGCTGTAGCCGATCAATACTTTTTGCGCTATTCGCAGTGCTGCTGTAGCCGTAAGCTGGCCCGAACTGCGGTAGGAGCCACCTAAAGTGACACTATTGTTAAACGTGTAGTAAAGCCCGGCATCGAACTGGTAACTCTCCGGCGAAAGCTGTCGGTATACGGCAATCGGCTCCAAGATATCTCTTCCGTAGGCGATAGGAACTTTACCATTAAAATAACCCGTATAAAACCCTGAGAGTTGGTTAGATTCATCCGCGATACCAAAACCAGAGGTCAACCGATTTGCCGAGCCTCCTAAGTCAAAGTACTTAGTACTTAGATTAATGCCGAAGGAAAAGTCGGTGCTCTGGCGGTCTGCATCATTGCCAAACAGCAAAGGATCGCTGTTATCAGTGACATCGATCTGGGCGGTATTTACTTGTAGGTTATTGAACTCCGCAGAGACACCCATAGATAATGAAGTGCTCCTAGACATACGGATATGATAGGCGAAAGCTCCTGAAGCGTAGAGCCGGTCAAATACGCCAATCCGCTCTTGGAATACGTTGAGCCCCGTACCATACCGATGGCCTCCAAACGGCGTATGGACACTAAGCAGATTACTGGCGGAGGCATCATCAATCCCTGACCAGAAGGTACGGTGAGAAAATGTCAGGGAACCAAATTCATTGCCGGCTACCGAAGGATTGAAAATAAAGGAATTGGTGAGCCGCTGACTGTAGAGGGGCACATCTTGAGACCGTAGCTTGCTAAAAGGAATACCAAGTAACAGGATGAGCCAGCTAATTTTTTTCATTTCAGCTTATTAATCTCCTTTTATTACAGTTACACTTCGCTTTACGGTCTCCCCAATTTCGGGAAGTTCTACCACACAAATATAATTGCCTGCCGGAACATAATCTCCACCAATGATCAGGTCCCAATCATTCGTATAGCCATCGAACCGGGCAACCTCGACCCCCCATCGGTCGAAAAAGGTCACCTTATTATCCGGGTAGTCAAGAATACCTTCTATGGTTAAAAAGTCATTTTGTCCATCACCGTTTGGTGTAACGGCATTTTTTATGCTCACTATCTCCCGGGGAACGACCGTGATAGCCAGGCTAACGGTACCTGTACA
>JBCCIX010000053.1:0-14231 GCA_039028075.1 Bacteroidota bacterium
CACTAATTGATCTTTCGCCAGCTCAGCTAAAATATCCAAATCTCTTAGCAAAAGTGTATTTTTCGTGATGATCGCCACCGGATGCTTGTATTTGTTAAAAATCTCCAACAAGGATCGTGTTATTTTCAGCTTTCTTTCCAGCGGTTGGTAGCAGTCGGTGTTCCCCGAAAGTACGATCGGGCGTGGTTCCCAGCTTTTTTTCAGTAGATGTTTTTCAAGTAAAGCAGCAGCATTTTTTTTAACCACTATTTTAGATTCAAAATCCAAGCCGGCATTAAAGCCCCAATATTCGTGTGTCGTACGCGCATAGCAGTAAATGCATCCGTGCTCACAACCTTGGTAAGGATTCAAGGAATAGTCCATGCCTACGTCTGGGCTGCTCACCTTATTCACAATTTTACTTGGCGTTTCGTAAAAGACTTCCGTTGGAACTGAGTCCTCAAGCATCGGCTCATCAATACCTTCAAGATGATCCGTTACGTACTCGGTCTCGAGGAACGGGTTGGCCACTTGCATCTGAGCACCGCGACCCTTTCTGTACTGTAGCATATACTAATATAATTAGTTTATACTATTAATAGTTATTTGCTCCTAAACTTGTTGCTCTTAATGAATAAGTCTGTTTTGAAAGGTTTAAGCTGGTGGGAGTTTTTGAGCGTTGGATATCCTGAATTAGGAGCCCTTAACCTTCCTCCCAGATTACCGCTAATAGTAGCCAAAGCGGCTGAAAGCAGCGGCTCATTTGAGTCTCCAAGCTGCTTAAGTGGTAGCTGCAGATCATTCACCAGAATATTAGGAACAAAGCCCTGAGCATAGTCCGATTGTCCTAGTACATTTTCAATTTGAAATGTTATCGGTAGGATCCCATAGTTATTGTTTTCGTTGTTAGAGTCGCCAAACGGAACTGACCCTACATTCTTACCTACGGTGGTATCTCCTACTACTATTACATCAATAAATGGCCTTAATCCATTAATAATCAATTCACTGGCGCTTGCCGTACCACTTCCCGTCAAAACATAAATACGGCCTGCTAGCTGATCTCCTATATTGACACTTTTATCCAAAAATCTACCGATCAGAAATTCGGGGCCTAGGCTAGTGTCGTTTGAAATGAGTTCTTCCGCACTTTCATTCCAACTATTTGTATAGAACAAGTCACCCCCTACCACTCCGGGAGCAATAAAACTGGCTAAATCTCTGGCTGCTGACGTGGTACCGCCTCCGTTATACCTTAAATCTAAGATCAATTCTTCAATATTGGCTGCTTTGAAACTAGCGAATACTTGCTCCTGCTCACTTTGGTATTCACTGCCGCCATTGACCCCCCGCCCAAAAAAATTATAAACGTAGTAACCCACTTTGGTGTCTCCTGATATCGTGTAAATACTGTCGAGGAAATTAGGATTCTCAATGACCTGTTCCACCACCAGATCCGCTTGCTTTTCTTCATACATTTCGGCAGATTCATTGAACCTTAAATACTCAATAGTGTGGTTTTGAGAGATCTGGGAAAATACAGCGCCAAAATTATCGATGTTCATGGATTGCCCATTCACACTCTGGATCAGGTCTCCCCTCAAAAGACCTAGATCTGCCGCCGGACTTGGATCTTTCACGTAGGTAATAGCAGCTAATACATTATCCGTGTCAGACTCTCTAAAAAAAGCTACCTCATAGCCCGGTTCTAGCGTTACACCGTCCAAGCTATTGGATAAACCTTCAAAGTCATCTACTATAATGGAAAAACGATCGCCTTCAAAAAGCAGTGCATCAAAGTAGTCTTCGGGATCAAGGCTCTGATCAACGTCACGGGCCATCTCTTCCGTCCAAAAATACCAAAAATCCATATTGACAAAGATCCATTGGTTCACTTGGTTGCTGAGATTAGAAAGCTCATTTTCATCATCATCTTGACATGACCATAGCACTGAACTTATCACCATTGTCAGCAATAGTCGCAGAAATAACTTTGTCGTCATACTTCCCATATTTTAAAAGTTCTAATCTAAGATCAATAATACCAATTAAGTCAAAATAGTTTCATGCGGCTTAATACTCTACTTTAGCCCTCGCGGCATGCAATCGTTTTACATAGATTTAACGCCATTAAATCTGAAATATTTATGTATTTATTACATGATTCTTTATTATATTCAGCTTTTTAATTGAGGTTCAAACTCAATAGAGGGCAAAATACATCGTGAGAAGGGACAAAATCTTACATCAAAAAGATTAGAAATGGATCGTGAAAATCATATAAAAAATTTAGTAGTACTCGCGTTTTCAGATGGCAGCATTGATGAAGCTGAACTCAATATGCTGCGCCATGCTGCGGAAGAAGCCGGCGTACTGGAATCTAAATTAAACGCATGGATTGAGGACGCAGATAATATAATGTTAGCTATACCCAAAGATAATATCGCACGAGAGAATCATTTGATTGATATGATAAGTATGGCCACTGCAGACGATACTTTTTCACAGGACGAGTATGACCTGTGTCTTACTATAGCTGAAAAGCTAGGGTATGATGGTCTTGGCGAAGCTTTAAATCGGAGAATGTGTGAGTCAAATCTTAAAAATTTAATCGCCCTCGCGGGTGCTGACGGTAACATTGACGAAAAGGAAATGGTGGTGATCCGTGATGCTGCCCTAGCTGCTGGCTTTTCAGAGGAGAAGCTCCAAGATTGGTTATCCCGGGATAGTGACTTTTTCCATGTTATCCCAGAAAGAGAAGAGGATCGTGAAACACAGCTCATTCAAATGTTAAGTCTCGCTATAGCTGATGGAGAGTTTAGCGCCGACGAATACTCTTTGTGCAAAACAGTAGCTGAACGTTTGGGCTTCACCCAGGAAGAATTAAACATGATCATTAAATTATCGTTTAGAGGTGAGATGAAATTGGACTTCGACTCGTAACTAATCCTCTATTTTTTTGTCCTCTACAGCGTTTACTGCAGTACTTCACACTATCCCAATGTTTAGCCCATTTTTTTCTCCACGAGAATGGTCTTCCACAGACCACGCATGTTTTCTCCGGAAGATTTGGTTTCTGATGTGCCATTGGGAATTCAACAATTTTCTGATCTCACTGTTTTCAAAGCATGAAGCAACTTAGTGCAGAAGAGGTTGATAGGATTGTAGAAATGGCTTGGGAAGACCGTACTTCTTTTGACGCTATAAAAGCTCAATTTGGAGTGCCTGAATCCGAGGTCATTACGCTTATGCGCCGGGAAATGAAAGCTTCAAGCTTCAAGATGTGGAGAAAACGAGTCCAAGGGCGTGTTACGAAGCACAGAGCCTACGGTAAGGAGGACACTCGCTTTAAAAGTTCCCGTCAACGGTCCATTAGTGGGAATAAAGTAGCCAAACGTTAGGCTATTCTACCCGGAATGGTGTGCTTTTCTAAAATTCGTCGGGCCTCTTTTCTTACCAGCGCATTTTTCTTTATTCCGTAAAGTTGTTTAACCGCATATTGATACGTCTTCTTTATGTCAACAATTGGTTTTGGATAAGCCTTCCCCAAAGGGCAACTATATAGTTTTTGTTCAATAGCTGTCATTAACCATGGCTCATGAACGAATGGCAATGGCAAAGGAGCAAGCTCCGGTACCCACTTTTTGATAAATACAGCCTCAGGGTCATTTTCTTTCGACTGCTTTACCGGATTATAAATACGAATGGTATTAATACCGGTAACGCCTGCCTGCATTTGGAATTGCGGATAGTGTATGCCCGGTTCAAAATCTAAAAATTGCTTTGCCAGGTAGTCAGCCCCACGTTTCCAATGCAACCATAAGTGATGCGTCAAAAACGAAACCACCATGGCGCGCATACGAAAATTTAGGTATCCAGTTTCTTTAACGCAGCGCATACAGGCATCTACCAGAGGGTACCCGGTTTGGCCTTTTTCCCAAGCGATGTAATGGCTTTCATTACATTCCGTACGTATTCGGTCATATCCACGATTGATATTTTCAGATTCATACCGCATTTCCGCTTCAAATTTTTGTATAAAATGGCAGTGCCATCGTAAACGAGATGCAAAGCTTGTGACATTTCTTTTATTGGTTACTTCCGGTTTCTTGGCCATGGCCGCCTGATACACTTGCCGCATAGAGATATTGCCCCAAGCCAGATAGGGAGAAATACGACTACAGGAGGTACGGCTTTTTTCAGGTCTCGAAATGCCTGAATTATACTCAGCAACTCTACCCTCCAAAAAAGAGGATAGGTATTTTTTTGCGTGGGTTTCCCCTCCTGGCTGAAACCTAGGATCTTTGCCGGCTTGTATTACGGAATTTCCCAGAGCTTCCTTAACCTCAGCTTTAGGAATCGTTTTTAACTTTGCCAGATCGGGATGAAGTATGGGTTCCTTCATTTTAGCATACCACTGTTTTCTCCAAGTTTTACGGGTCTTTAGTCCGCGGATAACGCCGGAATATTGAAATTCGCGCCAATGAATATCGTGCGTGCTGCAAAACATGGAAACGGCCTGGTCTCGAGCGTACGTTACGGCGAGCCCCGTCTCTGCATAACTGTAAATAGTATTGATCTTGAAGCGCTTTTGAATAGCGCTAAACGTCTCAACTACTTCATTTTCAACAAAATGCAAGTACGCACTAGTACCGAGTAGGCGCTCGTTCAGATCCTCCACACTTTGGGCTACAAACCGCCAATGACGATCATCACTTTGAGGCTGCCTCATTAGCGAAGGTTCTAAAAAGGTAATAAGAATAACCGGCATTCCGTCCTCAATTGAGGCTCTCAATGGGTCGTGATCGGATAACCTAAGGTCTCGCTTAAACCAAACTATATTTACCTGCTCCACAGGCTAAAAACACGCGTAACTTCATGTTGTTTAGCCCTCGGAATTCGGTTCTGCAAAAGTCAAGTAATAGCCATTAATGTCACGAATGGTAAATTCACGCATGCCATAGAAAGTGTCTCGCAAGCCTTCTATCACATCCACTTTTTCATAAATGGCATCGTGTAGAGCATCGACTCCGGAAATCCTAAGAAAAAGTGTGAAACCGCCTCCAGGATCCTCGGAGCTAAGCCCCGGGTAAATCTTCTTTCAAACTTTCCTCTTCCTGAAACATAATTTCCACCTCATCCTTTTTCATGCTCGCCCAGACCAGATCTCCCTCCTCAGGAACTGAGCTAATCTTTTCAAAACCGAGGACTGCATGATAATAGTTGATAGTCTCATTTACATTTTCGACCATCAGATTGGGAGTTAGGGAATTGAACCTAGTCATTTTTACTTGTAAGTTAGCTAATTATGTGTGATCAATTTAAATCCTACACCGTGAAAGTTAGCAATTTCAACTGAAGTATCCTTTTTTAGATAACCTCTCAGCTTCGAAATAAAAACGTCCAGACTTCTGCCCATGAAATAATCATCCTCACCCCAGATGGCTTTAAGTATACTTTCGCGCTTGACCAGTTTCCCGGTATGATCAGCAAAGTACTTTAGTACATCTGCTTCTTTTTGGGTAAGAGTTTGTCCTACTCCCGATTTAATGAGTTGAAGATTATCATAATCGAATATGAAATCGCCAAGCTGGTATTTGGTCAAAGATGTTTGCCGCTTCGTTCTTTTTAAGAAAACATTAATTCTAAACACCAACTCCTCCATACTAAAGGGCTTGGTAATATAGTCATCTCCTCCGGATCTAAAACCATCCAGTTTGTCCTCTTGCATGGCCCTCGCGGTCAGAAACAAAATCGGAGTTTGCTGATCCACTTCCCTAATGTCAGTAGCCAAATGAAATCCATCTTTCTCCGGGAGCATCACATCGAGCAAACAGACACTGTAATCCTTTTTCTTATAAAAATTCAGTCCTTCCTGACCATTTTTAACCCAGTCTACTTTGAAGCCACGTAACTCCAGATTATCCTTGACCACAAAACCAAGGCTCTCATCATCTTCAACCAGTAGAATGGCTATTTCCGAGCTCATAGTGTGACTGTAAATGTAGTGCCTTGATCTTGTTTACTCCGTACGGATATATCTCCTCCATGGGCTTTGATCACCTGTTTTACGTAACTGAGGCCAAGTCCGAACCCTTTGACGTTATGGACGTTCCCGGTAGGTACGCGATAGAATCGATCGAAAATCCTTTTTTGTTGCTCCTCAGCTATACCAATCCCCTGATCGGTAACGGTCATTACCACTTTATCCCCTTGATCGGCGCTACCAATTTCAATTTCAGTAGAATCACCTCCGTATTTAACCGCGTTGTCAAGCAAATTGAACATCACATTAGACAAATGAAGTTTATCACCTCTCACCGTATCATTTTTAGCTTGTAGTTTGGTCTTGAATTTTACGACACTGTTGGAATCAAAGGTTCTGATGGCCGATTGGATGACAGTGTTAAGGCTTAATTTCTCTATTTTAAGCTCAAGCTCACTATTGTTTGAGCGAGCCATCTGCAGTACTCGTTCTACTTGGTTCTTCAGTCTTGAGTTTTCATTGGCAATGATGCTGGCGTAGTTACTGAGTCGTTCGGGTTGCTCCGCGATTTTAGGGTCCTTCAAAACTTCTGTCGATAAGGCGATGGTAGATATAGGAGTCTTAAATTCATGTGTCATATTATTTATGAAATCACGCTGAATCTCCGAAAGTCTTTTCTGCTTAAGGATAACAAACATGGCATAGGCGAAAAATATCATTACCAGTACAAGCACCAAGGATGAAAAAATCCAGATACTCATCCTGTCGGTAATGATAGAGGCTTTATTTGGGAATTGAACTCCAAAGTAATAGCTCTGATTTTCCCACTTGGGAAGGACCTTGTCGGCGCTCGCCTCATCGCTTTTACTCTGAAAACTCACGTAATTACCATAGACCATTTTATCACTAGCACAATCGTAGATACCGTACTCAAAATCTGCAGAAATACTCCTTTTTTCAAATTCAGTTTTCAGCAAGTTCTCAAGCAAATTAGCATCCACTTCATTGTTGATCATAACCACGTAGTAGTTTGTGCTTAACTGTTTTATGGGATTATTCGCCGGCGCACTGGTTTCACTCAGATCGAAGAATTGATTGGCCACATTAAAAAGCGCAGTATTTACCTCCCGATTAAAGAGCTCTTCTTCCGTGTTGAATGCCTTATTAAACCAGTATACTTGTACTGCCGCAATGCCTATGATGCTGATAACAGCCAGTAAAATCAAGCCACGAATTGCGTTTCCTTTCACTTTTTAATGCATTTGATTCTTGAAAATAAAAATTTTAGCGGTTCTGAGGTACCCTTTTAACAGGTTGTTAACAAATTAGGTCAGGCCGCTTTACATTCAATCCAGTAAATTTTACTTTTACCAAAATCTCTTCATGATGCGATTTTTAATACTTTACGTGGGCACCATTTATGCGTGTTCAGCCCAAAGCCACAATGACCCTCCTTTGTTTGACACGGCCAGAGGCATGGGGGCCTTAGCCAACGATCAAATAAATGAAGCTTCGGGGCTTGAAGCCAGCTTTATCAATTCCGGACTGCTATGGACACACAACGACAGCGGCGATACGGCCCGGCTATTTTTGATCCGTGAAGATGGTACGGACGCAGGAGAGTTTTATCTAAAAGGTGTGGTCAGCCGCGACTGGGAAGATATTACCTTAGGTCCGGGTCCGGAAGCAGATCAAAGCTACATCTATGTTGGCGAAACGGGTGATAATCGCGCCGTTTACGAGCAAAAATATATATACCGTTTCAAAGAACCTGAATTAGGGGGCTCCTCACTGGTCAGTGAGTATGATGTCATTGAATTTCGCTACCCCGATGGAAAAAGAGATGCCGAATGCCTGATGATCGACCCACTTACCAAGGATCTTTACATCATTTCCAAGCGTGAACGCCAAGTACATGTGTATCGGTTGCCTTATCCCCAAAAAACAGATGCTGTCAATACCTTGATAAAATTAGGAACCCTTCCTTACCGAAGAATTGTAGCAGGGGATATCTCTATGGACGGGACCGAAATTATTTTAAAAACGTATAAGGAAATTCTATATTGGAAGAGAAGCGCCGGAGAATCGGTATTTGAAGCTATTTCAAGGGTTGCCTCTTTTGTACCGTATCAGCGAGAACCGCAGGGAGAAGCCATAGCCTGGAAAAGCGATGGCAGCGGTTTCTATACTTTAAGCGAAGAACCTAATAAGATAGAAAGCCAGGTTTACTATTATAAACGAAGGTAGTTTTAGCGATACGCAAGTATGTGACATGTAACCTGGCTTGCCCTGGCCTCAGCATTACTTTTTTTCATAGAAATACCTCACTCGGCACCCATTACTTTTTTTAAATTTGAAAAGGTACAGCTTCAGAGAAGAATTTATGATTTCGTATCTACCTTATCGAATTATTCTTCATTTTTCTTTCGTCCGCTAACTTTGAGTGGCCGGCTTTATTTGCAGACAGTCTCACCCCATGTGGTGTAACTTTTTTCAAATAGACCCCTATTAACTTTCCCTGCCTATTAGCGCTTCTGTAAATTCTTTAAGCATTGCTTTTCGTGGCATTGCAGCTTCCAGTTTTCGTAAGGAGCTAAATCCGCAGCTAAAGTATTCATTCATTTTGGCCTCCGTGAGTTTCTTGATCTCAAGGCTATCGTAGATATCCGTAACTGCTTTCACCTTTGCTGCAGCATCGAAATTGTCTAGCTCAAGCCAATGCGCTAACTCCGTTTTATTTTGGCCTGAAGCAAGGTCTTTAGCTTTAATGAGCAAAAATGTTTTTTTATTGGCAATGATATCTCCGCCAACTTGTTTGCCAAATTTCTCTTTATTGGCATACACATCAAGCAAATCATCTTTCAGCTGAAAGCCGATACCAATGTTTACACCAAAATCATAGAGCGCCTTTCGGTCCCCCTTATCTGCTCCAGCTAATAGCGCACCCAAATACAGGCTGGTACCTAACAGCACGGCGGTCTTCAGCCTGATCATCTCGAGGTACTCTTCTTCACCTACATCATCTCGGCTTTCGAAAACCATGTCCAACTGCTGCCCTTCACAAACTTCCGTTGCGCATTTGTTGAATACTTTTAAGGCTTTAGAAAGGTATTTTTTATCCGTTTTCAATAATAAGTCGTAGACCTTTACCAGCATGACATCCCCGGAGAGGATCGCCGTATTGCTATTCCATTTTTCATGCACTGTAGATTCACCTCTTCTTAATGGAGCTTCATCCATTATGTCATCATGCATTAACGTAAAGTTATGGAACACCTCCATGGCCAAAGCCTGATCAATGATCTTTGATGGTTCGTCCCTAAACAAGTAATAACCTAATAAGGTAAGTATCGGTCTCAAGCGTTTGCCCCCTAGTGCCATCAAATAAGAAATAGGCTCGTACAACTCAGGCGGTCGTTTTCCATAGGTGTGAGCTGAAATACGTTCTTCAATCAGCTGTTGAAAGCGAGAAATAGACTGCTGCATGGTTGATTACTCGTAAAAGAATTTGTCCTTTTCATCAACAAATTCAAGATCAATTGTTCTACGGTTAAGATCGGTATTTTTTACCGCTACATTCACGTTATCTCCCAACGTGAACATCTTTTTATTACTCCTTCCGATCACGCGGTAATTATCCTCATCAAATTCATAGTAGTCGCCTTTCAGGTCTGCTAAACGCACCATGCCCTCGCATTTAGTTTCCGTGATTTCCACAAAAATCCCCCACTCTGTAACACCCGAAATCACACCTTCAAAAACCTTGTCTTCCACATTTTGCATGAATTCCACTTGCTTGTATTTAATACTGGCACGTTCTGCTTCCGCCGCTCTTTTCTCCCGATCCGATGAATGCTCGCACTTTTTCTCCAAGGGTTCTTTATCCGCAGGTTTACCCTGCTTGAGATAATGCTGAAGTAAGCGATGCACCATCATATCAGGATACCTTCGGATAGGTGAAGTAAAGTGCGTATAATGTGCGAAAGCCAGTCCAAAATGACCGAGGGGTTGGGTGGTATACTTGGCTTTAGCCATCGCTCGTATGGCCAGTTGCTGCAGTACGTTCTCTTCCGGTTTCCCTTCGATAGTGGAAAGTAATTTGTTTAATGACTTTGAAATGGAGGCATCGTCTACCTTTATTTCATGACCAAAACGTCTGGCGAAAGTGGCAAATGTACTTACCTTCTCGGGGTCGGGAAAATCGTGAGTTCGGTAGACAAACGTATTTTTTTCTTTCCCTTTTTCCATGTTAAAAATGAACGTCGCCACCTGTTTATTCGCGAGCAACATAAACTCCTCGATAAGCTTATGCGCATCTTTCCGGATTTTAGGAATAACGCCGAGAGGCATACCGTTTTCATCGAGCTTGAACCTAACTTCTGTGGTTTCAAAATTGACAGCCCCTGTTTGAAATCTCTTCTTTCGTAGCTGAAGTGCTAGCTTATTCAACTCTACCAGCTCATCAGACAGGTCACCTTCTCCAGACTCAATACGTTCCTGTGCATCCTCGTAGGCAAACCTTCGATTAGAGTGAATGATGGTCTTGCCAAACCACTCTTTCAGTACCTTTCCTTCAGTACTCATTTCGAAGACAGCGGCAAAAGTCAGTTTGTCTTCATTCGGCCGCAGAGAGCACAGGCCGTTAGACAATCGTTCAGGAAGCATCGGTACCGTTCTGTCTACCAAATAAACCGATGTAGCCCTGTCCAAGGCCTCCTTTTCCAGAACTGTTTCCGGTTGTACGTAGTGGGTCACATCCGCAATATGCACACCGATTTCAAAGTTGCCATTTTCCAGTCTCTTGAAAGAAATGGCATCGTCAAAGTCCTTGGCATCGGCCGGGTCTATGGTAAAAGTGAGGGTATTTCTGAAGTCTTTACGTCTGGCAATTTCTTTTTCTGAGATCTCGTCTTGAATATCTTCAGCAGCAGACAAAACATGCTTTGGAAATTCAAAAGGCAAATCAAATTCAGCCATGATGGAATGGATCTCTGCCTCATTTTCCCCCGACTTGCCCAACACCTGAATCACTTCACCTTCAGGACTTCTGTCGTGCGAAGGCCATTGGGTAATCTTGATAATCACCTTGTCATTGTGTGCTGCCTTTTTTGTTTTTTCAAGGGGAATAAAAATATCCTGGTGGATCTTTCTGTTGTCGGCCACCACAAAGGCAAAACGCGGCGAAAACTCTATTCTTCCCACCAACTGCTCCCTGGTTCTCTCCACAATCTCTACTACTTTACCCTCCGGCCGCCTTCCGTGCTTCACCGGTGAAGCTGCTACTTTCACCATATCACCGTCGAAAGCATTTTTTAGATCCCGGTCACGCACGTAGACATCATGTTCTTCACCGTCGGTAATAACATAAGCGAACCGCGGGTTGACGTGGTCTACTCTGCCCATGATGACCTCAGGTTCGTGATTGCTTTTGTACGCCCCGTGACTGAGCGCAGTGATTTTTCCTTCTTGCTCAAGTCTGCTTAATACATAGGGAATTTCGCGATTGTAATCCTTCCGTCTAAACCCCAGTTTACGAACTACCTGTTTTGAAGTATAGGCGCGTTGGATGTTGGCATTGAGGAGACTTAGTATTTTAGCTCGGAGTTTATCTTGAATTGCAGCCGGTTTGCTGGATTTTTTCTTCTTTCTTTTTTTACTCATTCAAATGCAAAGATGGGGTTATATTTCTCGCAAAGTCGCGAAGACGCAAAGTTTTTATTTCAAGGCAGTCATAACTGGTTAACGATCCTTGTGATACCATTTTTGATAAGGTTTTCATTGAAATTAATCAGCAGACCAAGCTTAATATCTGTTAACTTCAACTAGGTTAGGAGCTGCTTATGATGAACTGGAGCGATCAGTTCCACGGATTTAATTTCTATAATTCCCTTGTTTTCCACAACCAAAAACAACCAAATCTGCCCTAAAACCTTGTCCCATTTTAATATCCTTCCAAAGCACCGGAATAGTTTTTTGCCCTAACACATTTAATCCTTGTTCCTTTAATTAGTAACGAAGGACTTCTTCATAGACTGATTCAAAAAGGCCCGACCTAACCCTACCTGAATCTTATAGCAGGGATTTACACTGATTTTTGAAAGTTCATTTTTAATCATCTAAATTCTTTGCACCTTCGTGACTTTGCCTACAATTCAATTAGATTCTGTTCGTATGATATCAAGCTCAGCATATTCTATACTCTTCAACCTTAAAAATATCTTAGCGAGTACTATCACATCTTCTACACAGTACTCTGCTATTTTCTCCAAACCATCACCTTGATAGTAAGTTTCATTCACCAGGCTACCGTCCAAACCGGTCTTACTGGATTCAATGCCGAATACAGAGGCTAATAGTTCCAACGAGGTATAGTGTTTATAATCTCCAAACTTCCAAAGGTCCATCGTATCCAAATGCTGGACTTCCCATGGTTTTTTCCCGGCCAGGTCCAACACGTTGGGTAAATGAATACCATTGATCAGCATACGTCTACTCAAATAAGGAAAGTCAAATTCACGTCCGTTATGGGCACAGAGAATGAGCTGATCATTGTTGATTTTAAGGATCAACTCCTTAAAGCTTTCTAGAAGTTCCCTTTCATCATCATTGTAGAGCGCCTTTACCCTAAACTCCAAACCCTCGCCCCTGGAAATGAAATATCCTGCTCCTATGGTCACTACCTTGCCAAACTCAGCATAGATACCCGCACGCTGGTTAAATAGCTCCTCGTCGGTAACACCCTCTTCTCGTTTTAAAAAAGCCGCCTTTCTTGACCATTGTGTTTTAAGACGTTCATCGAGGGCTGCGTAGTCATTGGTTATTCCTACGGTTTCAATATCAATGAATAGAATGTTTCTGAGTTGCATGGGCTAAGAGTGAAGTATGCCTTTGGTATTTAGTTCTTTTATGAAAGTCAGATTTTCTTCTGAAATTGAATCCGGTACAAACGTAAAGCGCTTATCATAAATCTGACCGTCAATGTAATAGCTTACCCAATATTCATTGTTCAAATGAAATACATCCGACTGAATCAGTTCGATTTGAGCAGTAGTCTTTGCCTCCACGGTCTCCAAAAAATGCCGCAGTGTTGACGTTTTCTGGACCTCTCCGTTTTGTTCGCCATATCCCTTCGACGCGACCAAGGTGTTTTCCAGGTTCACTTCATTATTGTTAATTAAATAGACAATCCACTCCACCTCTCCTTGCTCGTTGGTGTTTTTGGCAATGGCCACGGTTACATCTTTAACCTCTGGTTTTTTAATATCTTGCTTCATAGGATTAAATCCATTTCAAAAAGTTCTTCAATATTTTTTTGCAAGAGCAGCTTCACTTTTTCCACATCCTGGGGTTGGCCCATTTCCTTCTCCAGTGAGGTCACTGCTTTATCATCAATACCGCAAGGCACTATATTTTCAAAGTAATCCAGGTGGGTATTAATGTTGAATGCCAGACCGTGCATAGTCACCCACCTACTGGATTTCACACCCAGGGCACATATTTTTCGGGGGTCTTTTTGTTCCGCATAATCTATCCATACCCCGGTCAAACCTTCAATACGTCCTGCATTAATATCGTATTCCTTTAAGGTAAGGATTATCGCCTCTTCCAGGTATCGCAGGTATTTATGAATATCTGTAAAAAAGTTGTCCAAATCCAAAATAGGATAGCCCACAATCTGGCCTGGCCCGTGGTAGGTTATATCTCCTCCCCGATTGATTTTGTAATACGTTGCTTGTAGCTCTTTCAATTTTTCATCATCGACCAACAGGTTTTCCTCTGAGCCACTTTTACCGAGCGTGTATACGTGTGGATGCTCGCAAAAAAGAAGATAATTATTCGTTGGCACCTCCTCTCCTGATTTCCGGTTCTCAATTTTGGTTTGAACAATAGCGTCAAATAGTTCTGTCTGGTATTCCCAGGCTTTTTGGTAATCGATTATTCCCAAATCGATGAATTCGACAGATTTATTCGGACGCTTATTCATGGATATCGTAAATTACAAATATCATTATTCCCATCAATACTATTGATGCTCCCAAACAATGAATACGGCTGAGTTAGGAAAAGAAGGAGAAAGACTGGCGGCGGATTACCTCAAAAAGAATGGCTATCAGGTGCTGGAAAGCAACTGGCGATTTAAAAGGTCTGAAATTGATTTGATCAGAAAAAAGATAAGCTACTCGTTTTTGTGGAAGTAAAAACCAAGACCTACGTAGCATATGGAAACCCTGAAAATGCTGTAGATGAACACAAGGTTGCTAAGGTA
>JBCCIX010000054.1:0-14174 GCA_039028075.1 Bacteroidota bacterium
CTGTTTGTATATATTTTAAAACTCCTGTTTCCGCGGTAGTTATACCTCTTATTTGTGAACCCACATTAAGTATACCATCGGAAATTTCTAAAAGTGCATTACCTGATGCAGAATACTCGATAAAGTTATTGCCATTACCTGCCGCATCGTCCATATCGAGCGTTCCACCGTCTATAATTAAGGACCCATCAAGGATAATTCCAGTATCATCACCAGAAACACTTACTGTCGCTTGTGTTATCTGTAAACCAGTAGACGCAGGAATATCAAAATCCCCACCTCCTGTGGATAAATCAATATTAATGTCATTATCATCCGAGTTCAATACTAAAAGCCCACCTAATAAAGTCAGCGCTTTATCCGCTGTATTAGTAGAACCTTGCAATGTAAATCCATCGTTAAAGGCAAAAGATGAAGAAAGACCTGTACCTTTATCTATAATTATTCGGTAAAACTCCGGTATGAATTGAATTCCATTACTTCCAATGTCATCATCTCCTTCTATTTCAAAGGAATTTACTCCCTCCCCTCTTAATTCTAATATTACATTGTTGTCAGTTGTGTTTGTATACAAGTCAAAGCTAGCTCCTGCATCAGGAAAGGCCCCTCCACTTCCGGTAGCAATACTTATATTATTATTTACGATCAGTCTATGTTCGATACCGTTGCCACCACCTGCTTCAACAAAAACTCTGTTAACATTTTCTTCCCTTGCAGCGCCAAAAAGATCAGACCCAAAAATAATATTACCTATCTCCACGGTATTGGATACTGCGCCATTATTAAAAATTAATTCTCCATCTCGATTTGCTCCTAAGAACAGAGTATCTGTAACTAAAATATTACTTGTGACTTCAAGTACTGCGTTTCCATCTATGATCAGGTTGGCACACTCAATATCTGAATCTAAGAAAAACCTTTCTGTTTTAGGAGAAGAATCATTTGCGCCATTAGCAAAAAATCTTAGCGAGGGATATCTTGGAATTGTAGGTATAGTAATATCACCAGTTCCACCCAATGTGTAAATAAATGAACTTCTACTATTTTGAACAAAATCACCTAAATCAGAGCTTGCGCTAATTGAACCCGGACCATTCCCATTATTTGATGCAAACTGAAGTTCACCTATACCTCTTACTATTTCAGCATTTAAATCTTCGTTTGTGCCAAATAAAATTCTAGATAAACTGATATTCTTTGCCGTCGCAGTCGCGAGCGAGTTAAACTCCAAAATTGCAACATTAACATCACCCACAGCATTCACTCTATGAAAATTGGTACCGTTAAATGAAATAATAGCAACATCCCCAGCTTGAGGGAATGTACCGGTATTTACTGCGCTCGTATGTCCTACAGTAGACCAAGTATTCGTATTATCCCAATTTCCATCATCTCTTGAGAAGTAAATCTCAGGTGCTCCAACAAACCGACCAAATTCACCGGCTGTGTAAGAGGCTGATTCTAGGGTGAATCCAGTATCCGCAGGACCATTAAAAGTGATGATATTTGCCGCATCATCTACACCCTCAATTACAGGTTCATCTTCATAATCCCTATCAAAAGGAGCTTGTTCTAAAACCTTTCCTGCGGCAAAATTTGATTCATTAGAAGAGCCATCTAAGTCATCATCATAATAAGTGAATTGATATTCAACCGTTGGAGTAGAAGTAAAACCTTCGAAATCAACGCTCCAATAATAGGATAACAAATCTCCACCTGAAGGGTCAGTTGTTGGAAGCAAGTCGTCCACAGGCCTGACCTCTAGAAATCCATCATCTGAAAAACCGGAAATAATAACAGAAGCAGGTGTATATTTTGACGAGGGTTCAACCTTCGTTGTACCAACGCCAAAAGGAAATACATATGTACCATTTCCATCAACGAGAATTGAGATACCTCCATCGGAAACATTTCCTGAGGTTACTATCATATCTTCTACGGAGTAACAACCACCCGCACAACCACCAAAATTCGCCTCGGAAGCTCTGAGTGCTTCAACAAAATTCTCTACCCGGAGATTTTTATCCTCAATATTTAATAGACCACTTTCAAATTGTAATCTCCTTACAGTTAGATCATTTTGAAGGGTGACTATATCATTGTTGGTTCTAAATCTTAGGTTGCCTATGATAGCATCTCCCGTATTTTGAACAGTGAATGTAGCCGCTCTAAACTTAACCTGAGCATCAACGTTAGACACTCCCTCCACGTAATCACTCAGAATTCCTGCAATCCTCACATCCGTAGTGTTAAGCCTAAGGCTATATTCATCAATATCAAAGATGCCATTTTGCAAGTCAAATGTACCTCTTACATCCACCAGATTATTTGCATCCACATTCGCTTCAGCAGCAATTTCCGCGTCTCTTTGAGCACTTGCATCCAGTGTCACCCTTATTCCATCAGGTTTATTAATTACGAGATTAGAGAAGCGTTGGTCTACACTAAAGACCGGACAGGTCGGGCAATTAACTTGCGTTGCGTGGTCTAACCTCAATACGCTATTATCGACACCGTTGAGAGTGAGGGTGTAGGGCGCACTAGGATTTGTATTCAAAGGCACATCCCATTCAGCACCATCCTCGATAATCAAATCACTACCTACTTCAATATCATTTCCATTTGGATCGAAGCTAACTCCATCTTCAACTGTCAAATTATTTAAAACCAATAGCTCCGGATTCAAAATGGTCTCAAATTCTCCTACGGAGTTGTCACCAGAAGTTCCACTTGCTAAATCAACGTCAGTTGCGGTTCCCCCAGTACTCCTCATAATTACATTCCAAAACGGTGCCTTTGAAGTGACCTTAAAATTAACGTTAGTATTATTTTCCATGATTACCGTACCCCCGGTAACACTGAAATTACCTGGGTCACTGTCTATAAAAATGCCACCACCATGAATCTGACCACTGGTACCACCTGTATTATCATTAAATGTATCGGACCCCGCCACACGCAACGTACCACCTGACATGTTAAACGTATTACCTGGATAGGTCAAACTAAAGGTATAGTAGTTTTGCTGCACATTCTGCCCGGTTACATTTACAGTCCCTCCAGATTGAAAATAACCCCCGATATTCTCGACTCCCAGCACTGAAGTCCTAATTTGGTTTACCGTGACCACCCCACCTTCAACGATGATGGTACCATTATCACGGGTAGTAATACCACTTCGTACAGGAGCATCCAAAGTACCGTCTGAAACCTGTATTATACCATAAGGTACAATAGCTTCGCCGCCAACCTTTGATGTCGATCCCCCATTCACCCATAGCCTCGCCGCTTCAGAAATATTATAATTGCCAGAGTTATTGAGTAATGGAACATCAACATCGGCATTAAGTCGTACTGTACCTCGTAATAAACCTAACGCATTATCATTGGTAGTTAATTGGGCCGTTGAACCGTGGTTGTAGTTCGCTGGACCCAACAAATTAAAATTCGCAGCAGACAAAGAATTAACATCGAGAATAAAGGTTTCATCCGCACCTTTATCAATTTCAATGCGATAAAAATTGGTAACACCGTTACAGTCAATAGACTGATTGCCATTATCATTTAAGAAATTGGCGTCTACGATACCATCTGTTGCTTCAGAATTGAAATTTGCAACTGATCTGTTGGTAAACTCAACTCTACCACTGTTGATAAAATCTCCGTAAAAATTGAATTGATGCCGGGCATTGGCGGTGCCAACATTTATTTCGCCGGATGCATCTACTTGGACATCCCCAAAAGCATCAACAGTCAACGCCGTTGTTTCTACATTGTCATTTATTTGTAGAATCCCCGTTTGTATATCTAGATCTCCGTTTATAGTGTAGTCAGAAAGAAGCGTAACGACATTAGTAGGAGAAGCCAGATCAACAATTACGTTATTGTAGACCCTAGCCGTATTCAAGTCGAAATTACCTGCCTCAATCAAAACCGTCCCACCGACTATGGAATCTGCAAAATTTGAGGTGGAGCCAGACGGAAAATTATCAACCCCAGCAGCACCTTCAATAGAAATAATTCCATTTCCTTCAATGGAAAGATAATTATGATTCGATGTGTTTTCGATGTCCAAACGACCATTAACGGTTAACTGAACGCCATCATTATCACTCGTAGCCATTCTTACCGTCCTCCCTGATAATATGACCACATTATCATTTGCGGTAGGCAAATTTCCGGATACAGGAACCCTCTGGTCACCTGAAGGATCGGTGGTCCAGGTAAGGGCATCTTCCCAGTTGCCGGACTGAAATGAATAATAAGTCGTATTCACGAGTTGGGTTCCTCTACCCAGCGTATAATAACCTGTAGGTAGGTCTATAGTCGATAAATCCACTACCACCTTATCTCCATCCCTAATGATGATTTTGTTGGCTAAAACCCTAGTATAATCATCACTTGTGGTTGGTCGGTAAAGGAGAACATAATCACTTGCCGAACCGGGTGTTCCAAGTCCAGCAACCCCGAAGTCAAAAACCAGCTCCGCAGATATCCCTCCAGAAACTTCCAGGAACCAACTTCTAGCCCACCGATCGGTAATTTCAGGGTCCGTGAAGTCAGCCACAACCGTTTGATCATGCGGTATATTATCGTGTGCAAACAAGATGTATTCATTAGGGGCATTCAGAGTATTAACCTCTTCTTCAATTTGCAACGCATCGGAAAAGCCAGATAACGTGTTTTTATTAAATCCATCACTTGTCCCTATCCCGGTTAAATCATTATTAAATGATGCATCGCCCAAGGAGAAGAAATCATTGGAAATGGTAATGTTATATTTTTCAGAAAGATAATTCTCAATGATTGTGCGTTGCGCATCGTTAATGGCATTACTGAAAATGATGATTTCTGCGATTTCCCCGCCCAAATCTTGATCGGTATCATATCCGCCATCAACGGCATCCTGTTCACCACCTATGGTAAAAGATCCTCCGGTCGTTATAGATAAGCCATTAGCTAATGTGGCCGCATTAGTTTGGACACCATTCTTGCGATGACTTAATGCACCGCCCGATGAATTCCAGGTGGAGGTAAAAATATTAAAGGTATTAATACCATCATTTAGTGTTCCTCCGGCCGAGTTCGGTCCTGTAATATAGGTGCGTATACCACTGGCATCGAATAAAAGATATTCATTATTGCTTCCACCGACCGCATAAGACAATACAGCCTCGCCAGAATTAGCCGTAGCAAAAACCACAATAGAAGTGATCTCTGAGGTGGCCATATTGGTAAAAGGATTTAAATTTAATCGCTCTGAATTGCCGTCATCAAAGACGACTGAGGGTAAACCATTCACCTGATTCAAAGATAAGCTGGGCAAGTTACCAGAAGAAGAAGCCGAAAAAATCTCACCATTTCCGGAAATATCCGTCCAAGTCACTACGTCGGCGCCATCACCTACCCCTATTGTTCCTGCATCCAACCAAATAATGTTTTCAGGTTGGCCATCGGCACCTGTTGCATTTCCTACACCACCCGGGCCCGTCTGGGCAAAACTGTAATTGAAAGAAATTACCGCTAAAAATATAAATACCTTTTTCATATCTTATAATAGGTAGTAAAAACCGTGCTAAATTTCTCGTATTAACCAATTAAGCTGAAAACCAAGCATTTATCTCGCCGCCAACATGGCCCATTTTCTCATTTTGGGAAAAAGTTCAAGAAATTCCTACCTATGAATACCTTGAGCGACCCGGCTTGTTTTAACTTCAATAAAAATTTTTAATCCTCAAAAGTATTTAAACTCATTGACGAATTGATTATTAATCTGGAAAAATAGCGTTAGGTAACACCAGAAAAAAGTAAATACAGCGATAAAACTTACATCCTATTTCATTCAATTACTATGGAAACAAATCTACTTCAATGTTTAGGTTACATCTTTATATTTCAACTCAATGTATACTATGTATCACTCTTTTTAATTTCCTTAGCACCGTATTAGTCAACCCATTTTAAAATGACACTAAACTACATCTGGTTTGGATTTTTCATGATTGCCTTTATTGTAGCTGTTTTCAAGACAATTATCGCCGGTGAGACACAGGTATTTACCGATATGGTAAACTCTACTTTCGATATGTCCAAAACTAGTATTACCCTATCCATTAATCTGCTCGGTGGAATGTGTCTATGGTTAGGTCTGATGAAGATTGCTGAGAAAGGTGGACTGATCAGGGTCTTATCCAGATATGTGGGACCTTTTTTCAAAAAGCTTTTCCCTGAAATTCCTACGGAACATCCAGCTACCGGTTCGATCATTATGAATTTTAGTGCCAATATCCTAGGCCTTGATAATGCGGCCACACCCATCGGTTTAAAAGCCATGAAGGAGATGCAAGAATTAAATACGGATAAAGATACTGCTTCGAATGCGCAGATCATGTTCCTGGTTCTCAATACATCGGGACTTTCCATAATACCTCTTACTATACTCATTGACCGCTCTGGCATGGGCGCGGCAAACCCTACGGATGTATTCCTGCCTATCTTACTAGCCACATCGTGTTCAACTATAATCGGACTAATAGCAGTATCCTTGTATCAAAAAATTAACCTTTTGGACAAAGTAATTCTGGGATATTTAGGAGGCATAATTTTCATCCTTGGGGCTTTTGTTTACTATCTGACTCGATTGAATCAAGTTGAATTGAATGAAACGAGCACGTTCGTTAGCAACTTTATCATCTTCTCGGTAATTATTTTATTCCTCACACTTGGTGTAAGAAAAAAGCTAAACATTTTTTCAATCTTCGTGGATGGTGCTAAAGAAGGTTTTCAAATTACTTTGAAGATCATTCCTTACCTAATCGCCTTTCTGGTCGGCATTGGCGTATTTCGAGCTTCCGGTGCTTTTGATTATCTACTTGCCGGGTTAAAGCTGGTACTAGATTTTACGGGTATGGATACAGATTTTGTAGATGCCCTGCCTGTAGCAATAATGAAGCCGCTGAGCGGCGGTACGGCCAGGGGTATGATGTTTGAAACTATCGAGGTACACGGAGTTGATTCATTCGTTGGGCGACTAGCAAGTGTTTTACGCGGGGCCACCGAAACTACCTTTTATATCGTAGCTGTGTATTTCGGTTCTGTTAACATCAAAAATATCCGGTATGCCATTGGTGCAGGGCTTATCGCAGACCTAGCGGGTATTATTGCTGCTATACTTTTTGGATATATGTTTTTCCATTAGTACCTGAATGACTATATTAACAACTCTGGAATGAAGCAGGTATGACTATTGATAAAAAAACTGAGATTCAAAAGACCATTTACGATAATGCTAAAACGCATTTCCTAGGCAATTTCCCAGATAATCTCCCGATAGAACAGGCCTACGTGCATATAGGCATGTATTTGGGGTGGGTGATCGACAGCGATTTATATTCCGAATACTTCGAAGATGAAGCTGATGTCCAAATTTTTCGTTTCAAAAGAAGAGAGATAAGTTGTACTATTTTAAGTGAAATTTGGGACGGCTACCTAGGCTATGAGTTGTTCAATAAAATAGGAAACATGTTTACGTACTATTATTACGGTGGTGGTATCTACAAAACGGATTACGATGATGAATTGGTTAAAAAATTACCTTCTATTTATCACGTAAAGGACACCTGGGAAAACTATGAGCACATGAAAAATCGCATTGATCTACGGTTTAAGGATTGGAAAAAACTAGTAACGTGACCTAGATAGGTTATTTGCAAATCATAAAAAAAGGGATTTGATGATCAAATCCCTTTTTTATTTCCTTTATTGAAAAACAGATTATCCGTTGTTCTTTTGATTCTGAACTTCTACTCTGATTTCTTGAGCAACATTTTTCAACTCTTGCATGCCCTTGCGCACCCGAGTTCCAGCTGCGTTGTTTCCTTTGTCATAGAATTTTTCGAAATCAGCTTCTAGAGAATCAACTAGATTTTTAAGATCACTAAATCTGCTCATACTTGATAAAATTTTAAGGTTATTGAAAAAATTTCGGTTTTTAAAATGAGTCGGCAATATACTCAAAATGTTTATAATTCATCTTAAAACCGACTTTTTTTTACTTTGTGATGGCTATAATCTCCTCTCTTTTGTAGGTGCCGGCATCCAACTTTTCTTTCACTGCAGCAAAGGCTTTTATGGTCTCATGAACATCGTCAATAGTGTGAACGGCTGTTGGAATAAGTCTCAACATGATTACGTCTTTCGGCACTACCGGGTAGATAACCATTGAGCAGAAAATGTTGTAATTCTCCCTAAGGTCCATAGCCATATTACCAGCTTCACCAACTCCACCTTTAAACAAAACAGGCGTTACCGGAGATTTGGTTGTTCCTAAATCAAAACCGTGATCTCTTAAACCGGACTGCAGCGCGTTAACCACTTTCCAGAGATTATCTTTCAATTCCGGTTGGGTACGAAGCAATTCTAGACGCTTTAAGGCACCAATTACTAAAGGCATTGGGAGTGTTTTAGCGAAGATTTGCGACCTTACCGTATATCTCATATACTCGACAACCTGCCTATTTCCTCCTACAAAGGCACCAATACTGGCCATTGACTTGGCAAAGGTGGAAAAATAAATGTCTATGTCATCCTGAACCCCCAGTTCTTCACCCGTTCCAGCACCTGTTTTTCCCATGGTACCAAAACCATGTGCATCATCTACTAAAAGCCGGAACTCATACTGTTCTTTAAGTGCAGCTATCTCTCTCAGTTTCCCCATATTACCCGACATACCAAATACGCCTTCAGTGATCACAAGAATACCGCCACCCGTTTCCGAAACAATTTTTTCTGCTCTTTGAAGTTGTTTTTCAAGATTTTCGATGTTATTGTGCGGAAATACAAATCGTTTGCCTAAGTGTAAACGAACACCATCAATGATGCATGCGTGTGCTTCTGCATCATAAACAATAACATCTTTTCTATCTACAACTGCATCAATTATGGATAAAACACCCTGATAACCATAATTTAAAAGCATTACATCTTCTTTATCGATAAACTCAGCAAGACGTTCTTCAAGCTCGATATGATGAATAGAGTTACCTGACATCATTCTTGCACCCATGGGATAAGCTAGACCCCACTCAGCCGCCGCATCGGCATCTGCTTTTCTTACTTCAGGGTGATTGGCCAACCCTAAATAATTATTTAAGCTCCAAGTAAGCACTTCTCTACCGTTGAATTTCATTCTTGGTGAAATCTCTCCTTCCAGTTTAGGGAACATAAAATAATCTTTTGGAAGATGTGAATGTTGCCCTAAATCACCCTTTTCAACTTTTAGTTTCTCAAAAATGTCCACTATATGATTTCTTTAATTTGTTGATTTAAAAAAACACACAAAGTTAACACTATTAAATTTTATGTCAAAGGTGATATGGACTTTGAGTACAATGGGCTAAGATTGTAAACAAGAACACTTCTCTAACTCCTTCACGTTGAACCTATGAAAAAAATTAAAAAGATTCTTGTTGCTAATCGCGGGGAAATAGCGCTGCGTATAATGCGTTCATGCCGGGAAGAAGGGATTAAAACGGTAGCGGTGTTTAGTGAGGCTGATCGGCATGCTTTACACGTGAGATATGCCGATGAAGCGGTCTGCATAGGACCTCCTGCATCAGCGGAATCCTATTTAAGAGATGATAAAATTATCGAGGTCTGCAAAAAGTTAAGCGTGGATGCCATTCATCCAGGATATGGGTTCCTTTCCGAAAATGCCGAATTCGCTCATTCGGTTAAAAAAGAGGGAATAAAATTTATAGGGCCCAGTCCTGAAGCCATTAGAACAATGGGCGACAAGCTTGCCGCAAAAGCCGCAGTGGCTAAGTTTGACGTACCCCAGGTACCGGGTGTAGACCACGCAATCAGTGACATTTCCGAATCTAAAAAAGTAGCGGAAGAAATAGGGTACCCAGTGCTTATAAAAGCAAGTGCCGGAGGTGGTGGTAAGGGGATGCGTATCGTCAACAATTCGGATGAATTTGAAGAGCAGATGAACCGTGCCATTAGTGAAGCTAAATCTGCCTTTGGTGACGGATCCGTCTTTGTCGAAAAATTCGTTACTTCTCCACGCCACATTGAATTTCAAATATTGGGCGATGAGCACGGTAATATTGTCCATTTATTCGAACGGGAATGTTCTATTCAAAGGAGGCACCAAAAAGTTGTAGAAGAGGCCCCCTCTTCAATTCTGACTCCCGAAATCCGTCGGGCCATGGGTGAAGCCGCCGTAGGAGTGGCTAAAGCTTGTAGTTATTATGGTGCAGGTACGGTCGAATTTATCGTAGACGATCAGCTTAACTTTTATTTCCTGGAAATGAACACGCGCTTACAGGTGGAACATCCGGTAACTGAAGAAATAACAGGCATTGATTTGGTGAAAGAGCAAATTAAAATTGCAGAAGGCCAAAAGCTATCGTTTGAGCAAAAGGACCTTTCAATACAGGGGCATTCATTTGAACTGCGAATTTACGCGGAAGACCCAAAGAACAACTTTCTACCCGATATTGGAAGATTAAACAAATATGAAAGGCCTCAAGGCCCTGGCATTCGGGTAGACGATGGATTTGAAGAAGGAATGGAAATACCTATTTATTACGATCCTATGATAGCCAAGTTGGTAACCTATGCGGAAGACCGGGAGAAAGCCATGGATAAAATGCTAAGGGCTATTGAGGAGTATAAGATCACCGGTGTTGCCACCACACTCGAGTTTGGCTCCTATGTTCTCAAACATAAGGCTTTTAGATCTGGTAATTTTAATACTAAATTCGTAGAACAGTACTTCTCACCCGAAGTATTGAAAGTTCCCGTCGATGAGCCCGAAGAGGAGATAGCGGCTGCTATTACCGCAATGCTCGCAGAAAAAACTAAATCCGGCCAAAATAGGACGGATAGGAAAAAATCCAAAGAAAGTAAGTGGCAAAAAAGGCGTTGGGCGTAACCAAGCTCATGTAAATGGCAGAAATCAAACCTTTAAGAGCTTGGCGCTTCAATAATGACCTTTCCGAAGAGATCGGTACAGTGACGTCACCGCTGTTTGATGTGGTATCCGACAAGCAAAGAGAAAATCTTTACAAACATACTTACAATAGTATTCACCTCTCGGTACCCTCTAGTATCGACGACGCGGCCGCATTATCTCAGGAATGGAAACAAAAATCCATCATCTGTCAAGACCAGCTGCCGGGCATTTATGTTTACTATCAATATTTTTCCCTAGCTGGTCAACCTCAAGAATACTGCCGCAAAGGTTTCATCTGCAATATCAGAACCTACGATTGGGAAGAAGGTGTACTACTAAGGCATGAGAATACGATGCCCAGTTCCGTCAACGACAGGATAGACATCCTAAACAAAACCCATCTGAACGTAAGTCCAACGCACGGACTTTACACCGATACAGATTTCGAGTTAGAGCGATATATGGATGAAAGTATGAGTAATCCCATATACGAAACAGAAGACTACCAAGGGGTAAGAGATGTGCTAAGCGTAATTCACGACAGGGGCATTATAGAACGCTTTATTAGAGTAATAAAAGATAAACAAATCATACTCGCTGACGGACATCATAGGTACGAAGGCAGCCTGCTGTTTAGAAAAGAAATGCAGCGCTCAAATCCTGATCATACTGGTGAAGAAGGTTATAACTTCCATTTAATGTTCCTGACCAACACAGAAGCTAAGGATCTTAGGATTTTGCCCACACACCGTCTGATAAAAGGATTACCTGAACTGGACGAAAATAATCTGCTTCGAAGATTAAGCACGGATTTTATTATTAAGAACGTAGAAGATGCGCATACCATTAATGAAGTCATTGTGGGGAAAAAATGGGCTTTCGGTCTTTTGTTCAAGGATAGTGCCTATAGAATAGAACTGAAGCCGGAACGGATAGACGATCTTGCGTGGAGTTTTCCAAAAGAAATAAAAGAGCTCGATCTTACCGTTCTTCATTATTTTGTGATTGAGAAGGCTCTCGGTATCATGGGCCGTGAGCAACGGATATCGAATTTAATAGAGTTTGATCGTAGTTTCAGCGATTGTCTTGCTAAAGTTATTAAAGAGGAGGTCCAGCTTGCCTTGATCACGAATGAGATTTCAATGGAACAAGTTAAAACCGTCTGTTACAGTGGCCATACCCTACCACAAAAATCAACGTACTTTTACCCTAAAGTTATATGCGGCTTCCTTTTCGGATCCATTCAAGAAGATGAATTTCAAGAACCCCATTATTCTTGGCTCTAAGTCCCCCAGAAGAAGAGCTTTACTGAAGTACATTACCTCTGACTTTGAGGTAGCATCATTAGAAGTCAACGAAGAATACCCTGAACTTCTACCCAGCTATGAAGTAGCCGAATACTTGGCTCGGAAAAAGGCGTTGGCTTACAAAGAATTATTCAAAAACAATGTGATCATTACGTCCGATACTACGGTAATTTTGGACAACGCTATTTTGGGCAAGCCCGATTCCTTCGATCAAGGATTTACCATGCTGAAATCATTAGCTGGCAGATCGCATCAGGTGAATACCGCTGTTCACATATGCTTCGAAAGTAAAAGCCAAAGCATTTCAGAATTTACGAAGGTTTATTTTCCTAAATTGGATGACTCAACAATTACTGACTATCTGAAACGATTCAATCCGTTCGATAAAGCCGGGGCTTACGGTATACAAGAGTGTGTAAATGATGCCACGGCCTTTTACTCACCAGAAGAATTATCATTCCTAATACATCAAAAAAAAATAGATAGATCGAAGGAAGAATTTGCCAAAGTGAAACCCAGTTTTCTGATTGAAAGTATCGAAGGATCATTTTTTAATGTAGTTGGGTTTCCGATTGTGGAATTCGCTAAAGTACTGAAGGAATTTGTGTGAAATCTATTCTTCAATATATCAAAAGCCATGTTAAGGAAGACTTCAATTTCCCATACTACTTTTCCATATTAGTCTTTTTAGGTTTATCGATCGGCATTAATTACTACCTGGATTTTGAAGACTCCATAATAGATAGTTACTACGGAAAAGCTGTTCGTATCCTACTATTCTTTTTCTTTTACGCCTTCGCTTATTATGGTACCTGCGTGATCATGATATCTTTTAAAAGGCAATGGCATTTATTGACTAATAAGTGGTTTTGGATCAAAAGTCTATTTGTATTGGCTACGCTAGCGCTTGATGCTGGCTTTCACTACCATGATGTATTTATAAGAGCAGAATTAGTACCTGATCTTCAGTATTTCACCCGAAAAGTAGCTAAGAATCTGATCAATATTGGAACCATGATCATACCGATGATCATATTTTATAATTTTTTCGATAAGGATAAAAGTCGATTTTACGGACTTACCTGGCATAATTTTGATTACAAACCGTATGTAGTAATGCTGGGAATTATGATTCCCATTATTTGTCTAGCCTCTTTTATTGATAGCTTTAACAATTTTTACCCTATTTATAAAAGTAATGCCGCACACCGTGTCCTAGGTACTGAGGAATGGGTTCCTGCATTCATTTATGAGGTTGCCTACGGGTGGAACTTCCTCACCGTGGAGCTAACGTTTCGAGGGTTCATGATCCTCGGTCTAGTAAGCATAATGGGTCGCAATGTTGTTCTTCCCATGGTGGTTACTTACTGTTTTTATCATTTCGGTAAGCCCGCCTGTGAAGCGATTAGCTCAATTTTGGGTGGTTATATCCTTGGAATAATTGCCCTGGAGAGTAGAAGTGTTTTTGGAGGCGTGCTCATACATGTTGGTGTAGCATGGTTAATGGAGTTGTTTGCCTGGCTTCAAGAAAGTAGTTGAGTTCGTTATAGGTTAATTCAGTACTTCTTTGTACAGCTGAATTGTTCGAGCAGCCATCTTTTCTTTAGTAAACCCATCAAGTTTCTTGTAGGCAGCATCTACCAGCTCTTTTCTGAGTTTCTTATCGTTTTTAAGTGTAATTACATTGGTAACTAAAGCCGATACATCCCCTACCGGTGCCGTTAGCCCGGTTGAGTTATGTACAACCATTTCAGGTATCCCTCCTGCCCTTGTCGCAACCACTGGAACCTTCGAAGCGAATGCATCCAAGATCGAAGTGCCAAGCCCTTCTGTCTTTGAAGTCATTAAGAAAACATTAAGGTCACCAATTACCTCCGGGATATTATTAAGAAACCCTGTGAAGGTAA
>JBCCIX010000055.1:0-13986 GCA_039028075.1 Bacteroidota bacterium
AAATATAGAATATGATGGACGTATTCTAGACCCGGATAAAAATAACTACTTCAGGCATCGTGAAATACTTATCACCTCAGTGAAAGATCATAAAGATGGGTTTAAGAAAATCCGAAACAAGGAATTAATGGAAAATGATAAGTATGTACGGTCATACAGTATGCCTTATAAAGCCTCTTTTTGGAAAGATTTCAATTCCATTTTAAGGAATCCATATTTGAAGGCCGCTCAAAATGATTTAACGGATGAGCAAAGTCTTGAGGAACAGTTTGAGTCCAACGGGATCAAATGATCTTGTTAATGGCCTCTATGGCTTTTTCAATTCTTGAATTGAAGCTACCCGATATGGTTTTGTAGGTATATTGCTTTTTAGCCAACTCTGATTTGTACATGGCAAAAAGTTCCTTGCGGTTGTCCGGATTTTCACGCTGCTTGTCAAATTCCCAGGGGATGTCAGGAGCCATCAGCAAATGCAATTGATACTTCCTGGTTTTCAGTTTGCTCGAAACTTCATTAAAGCACCGGCCGTACTTATACTCCTGCCAAACTTTAATTACCGTTAAATCAGTATCACAGAATAAAAGTGTGTTACAATCACTTTCAATCTTATCTTCCAATCTCAATTGACCCTTAGCGATCTCTAGTAGATCTAGTTCCTCGTAATCCCGATCCAAATTATCCAGGTATTGCCGAGCAAATTCAGGCACCCATTTGGTCTGGTAGTGATTTGCTAAAGCTTTAGCCAACGTGGTTTTACCTGTACATTCTGGCCCGGTGATTACTATTTTTTTCACGAGGTCTGAGTCTTCATGGTTTTATTCCACGCAAGGAAACCTGCAACCGCCATACCTATGTAAACCGAATAGAGGATTGCGTAAAAATATATTCCTTTGTAGAAGTATATTCCTGTCGCTAATACGTCAACCACCAACCAAAAATGCCAGCTTTCTATTTTCTTTCTGGCCGTAAGCCACATCCCAGTTAAACTAAGAGCGGTTGTGGCACTGTCCCAGTAAGGTAAGGAAGCATCTGATTTAGAAAGTGAATAGCCACTAACAAAAGCTCCACTAATCGATATCAACCAGAGACTGAGTTGAATTTTTAAGGGGTACGTGGTAATGGGTAATTCAGTTTTTTTTTCACTGGAATTTTTTGCCCAAAACCACCAACCATAAACGTTCAGAATAAGGAAAACCACATGAAGAGCAAAATCTCCATAGAGCTTTTCTCTTCCAAAAATCACAAAAGAGACCAAGACGTAAGCGATCCCCGCTGGCCAGGTAAGTATATTTTCCCTAATGAGAAAATAGACTGCTAGGAGGCCGAAAACCATACCTGATGCCTCCAGTGCTTCCAAACTATATAAATAATGAATTATGTCATTCATCTGCGGGCGCAAATATATCTTATTTACGCCTTGCGATAATTGTAATTATACGTAAAGTTTTTTTATTTTTAACGTATAAAAAAAGCATGGATACCAAGGTGACACTAAACTTTGATCAAGAGGTTATAGAGAAAGCAAAAAAATTCGCAGCTGCTCAAAACATCAGTCTATCTAGATTGACGGAGTTCCTGTATAAAAAGATAATCAGCCAAAGCTATCAGAACCTTGAAGACATGCCCATTTCAGACTGGGTAATGCAAGTTGCCGAAGGTAAGGCGGAATATAAAAGAAAGCGGAAAAATAACCTTAAGCAGGAGTTTTACGAAAGGAAGAAATGAAACTCTTCATTGACGCTAATGTAATTGTATCAGTTCTGAATAAAGAATATCCAGTTTTTACATTTTCTTCCAGAATTCTGAGTTTAGCTGATGACACAGCGTATCAATTGTATACATCACCACTTTGTTTAGCTATTGCATTTTATTTTTCCAGTAAGAAGAATGGAGATCGTGTAGCGAAGAAAAAAATCGGGATGATCGCTACTTACCTACATATCTTATCTATAAATGAAGAAATAACGCAACAAGCTTTGGATGATCCAAGAGCACATGATTTTGAAGACGGATTACAGTATTATTCGGCCGTAAATGAAGGTTGTAATGTGGTGATAACGGAAAATAAGCAAGACTTTTACTTTAGCGAGGTGCCTGTTTGTAATTGTGAAGAGTTTATCGGCAGGTATCATCAGCAATGAATAAGGTTTTTTTATTTATAGCCATTATGCTCCTAGCTTGCGAAAAACCTGAAGCTAATCAGAAAACAGGGAAAAAAGCGGCTAAAGATGGTATGATCAAGCAATTTTATCCTGGGGGCAAAATAAAATCTGAAATCGAATATAAAAATGGCAAGCGCCATGGACTTGCTAAACGCTATTATAAAAATGGCCAGGTTCACCAGGAGATCACCTATTTGAATAATGTGAAAGACGGAGAAGCCAAAACGTATTATGAAAATGGCCAGCTATATCAGTTGACTCCTTACGAAAATGGATATATACAGGGTTACCGATTAAAGTACAGAGACAATGGCGACCTCATGGCCGAGATACCTTATCACTATGGAGAGCCCTGCCAAGGCATGATTGAATATCTGCTTAATGGAAAGAGAAAAAAGCAGTATCCGAGTATTGAAGTTACCTATGACGATCAAATCTTAAGGCGCAATAAGTACACGTTGCGATTCAGAATGTCAGAAAAGATGCAAAAAGTTCAGTTTTATGAGGGCACTTTGGATAATGATGGTTGTATGCTGAATGAGCTCGAGAACTTTTATTCCCCCCAACCGGGGTTGGCAGAAATTTCGTTTGAATTGCAGCCCGGATCTTTTATAATGAAAGAGTTTACTGTTGTAGCCAAAGGAAAGACGATTTTAGGAAATCCGTTCATCACCGAGCGTAGGTTAAATCTGGCCCTGGAAAACCCCGGGATGTAATTGAGGATCATACGTCTCCTGGTCTGAAGCTCAAAATTACCGGGAGCTAGTGGCAAACCTTCTTCTATGTATTTCAATGATTTTTTTGTCCAAGTTCACTTCATACTTATCCGGCAATTTGCCGTGTGTGGTTTCGTAGATATTCATTATACGTTTAGCGCGAGATTTTTTGAGGAGCTGTGCTAGATAACTCTCGTTAAAAATCTCATCTATTATTTTTCGAAAACAAATAACTTCGGTGTCGTTACCTTCGATGGATGATGCGATAAACAATTCTAAGTAGTTCCTCAAACCCTTTTTTCCAGTGCTGTTCGAATTGTACCTGTTCAAAATCTGAATGATAATGGATAGTATTAATTGAATTCTCTTGCCCGAATACGGCAAAATTTAATGAGGCAAGTAAGGGTTAAAAGTACCCTCACTTTCTAGCTTCTATAATCTTCAATTCCACATCAACCACTCCATCTTCTAGCATATCGATCTTGCTAGCAGCCGCTTTCGATAGATCAATAATTCTACCGGGCACAAAAGGTCCGCGATCGTTTATTACTACTTTTACCGACAGCCCATTCTTTAAATTGGTGACCTTTACCAGGGTGCCAAAAGGCAACTTTTTATGCGCTGCAGTAAGCTTTGAAGGAGTGTACTTTTCTCCACTTGCTGTTTTACGGCCTTTAAATTTATCTGCATAGAAAGAGGCTTTACCATGCTCAACCCTCTGTAAGGTAGGTAGTGAGAAGCTAGGTAATACCAAAGCAAAAATTAATAACCTTCTCCGCATAAATTAAAGCTAAGCAGAAGCGATTTAAACCTTCTCATTGGCATCAAAATAGTTTTATCTAATACGTTTTTTATGTGCAGCTATATATTTAGCTTTACTCGGCAAATAAAAGAAACGCTTATTTGCTATGTCCTCCGAAACTTCTAAATTCCTCTATGAAGCACTCACTTATGATGATGTGCTTTTGATTCCTGGCTATTCGGAAATTCTACCTCGCGATACGGATACCTCAACTCAATTAACTAGAAATATACGTCTTAATATTCCGCTGGTATCAGCGGCAATGGATACCGTTACAGAGGCCGATCTGGCCATAGCTGTAGCTTTGGAAGGTGGCCTTGGCTTCATTCATAAGAACATGACCAAAGAGAAGCAAGCTCAGCAGGTTAGAAAGGTAAAGAGAAGTCAGAGCGGTATGATCCTGGATCCCATTACGTTGCACGTGGAGTCTAACGTAATGGATGCCGAAAACATTATGCGCGAGCATAAGATAGGCGGTATACCAGTGGTAAATGAGTCTAATAAATTAATTGGAATCATCACCAACCGGGATTTGAGGTTTCAGAAAAATATGTCTACTCCCATCAAGGAGGTTATGACTACCGATAATTTAATTACCGCTCAGGAAGACGTAGACCTTGAAAAAGCGGAGGATATACTTCAGGAACATAAGATTGAGAAACTTCCTATAGTAAATGCTGACGGTACGCTTTTGGGCCTAATTACATATAAAGACATTTTGAAGAAGCGCAATAAACCTAATGCATGTAAGGATGACTATGGTCGTTTGCGAGTTGGTGCGGCAGTTGGTGTTACTCCTGATATTCTTGAACGAATTGAACTTCTAAAAAAGGCAGGTGTAGATGTTATAAGTATTGATACGGCGCATGGGCATTCGAAAGGAGTGATAGACACCTGCAAGCTGGTAAAATCAAAATATCCCGAGCTTGATGTAATCGTTGGGAATATTGCTACGGCGGAGGCTGCTAAAGCACTAGTGTCTGCCGGAGCAGATGCCATTAAAGTGGGTGTAGGTCCAGGTAGTATTTGTACCACAAGAATAATTGCCGGGGTGGGTGTTCCTCAGCTTTCTGCGGTCTATGAGTCTGCAAAAGCTATTTCGGGTTCGGGTGTACCTGTTATTGCGGATGGCGGTATTCGTTTTTCCGGGGATGTGGTAAAGGCGATCGTTGGTGGAGCAAATAGTGTCATGATCGGCTCACTGCTGGCTGGAACGGAAGAGGCTCCCGGCGATGTGATCATTTATGAGGGAAGGAAGTTCAAATCATATAGAGGTATGGGGTCCCTTGAAGCTATGGAGGATGGTTCCAAGGATCGCTATTTTCAAGATGCTGAAGACGACATCAAAAAACTCGTCCCTGAGGGCATCGTGGGTAGAGTCAATTATAAAGGGTTAGTATCAGAGGTTCTGTATCAACTGGTTGGAGGTTTGAAGGCCGGAATGGGGTATTGCGGAGCATCGGATATTGGCAAACTACAAGCTGCTAAGTTTGTTAAAATTTCTACAGCCGGTGTTCAGGAAAGCCACCCTCATGATGTTTTTATTACCAGAGAGGCACCTAATTATAGCAGATAATCCAGACTACCGTTTATCTGTTTATCAGTCACATATTTAGCTCGAATCTTTATATTTACCTTTGGACTACAAATTAATTGAGTAGCAAGGCGATTATACGATTTAGTGCCCTTGTGGCGGCAGGTTCTTGGATAGGTATGCTCCTTACTGCTCTTTCCATCCTCTTTAGTAAAACTAGCGGGTTAGAGCAGAGCATAGGTGATGAAGTTCCACCTATACTAATGAGCTTGTTCATTTTTGGGCTATTTACATTCTATAAATTTAGAATAGAGCGAGCGGAAAGTATCAACTTCGTTGATCTGCTTTGGAAGGTATTTGTGACCGGCCTTATTGCCACGATAGTTTCGCTCTTCTTTCAATTGATCATGAATATGCTTGGAAATACCAAGCTCGCTGAAAACGTAGTCTTTTTATACTTCATCTACCTTTCAAATTTTGGCCTCGTAGCGGCATTTTTGATCTCTACCTTTATTGTTTGGAAACGTTTAATTCTCTACCAGAAATCAAGGTTTCTCCTAACGGCCTGGAAGGTTTTTGAGTATGCGTTATTAGCCGGTCTGGTCATGAACGCCCTACCTGTAACCATTGTAGAGAATTTTGAAAATGTATACTCCATCCTACTTATTTTGATGGGACTTGTACTAAGTGTAAACATGAAGTGGGTGGCTTACCTAAACTTCAAGCAGAAATGGAAAAGCATACTCTTGATAGCGTTGGCCATGTTTTATCTGGGCTACTTTTCATTTACCCTCGTTAGCGCATCCTCTGAAATCGCTGACAAAACAGAGTATTTCATAGATATGAGGGAGAATATTTTCATTGTAGCCCTTATCTCTTTCATCTTTATTTATGCACTATTCTCTTTACTTGTACTCCTTTTTAACCTTCCTACCTCATCCGTATTTGAACAAAAACTGGAAGAGGTAGTAAGCTTTCAAAAACTGAGTCAATCTATTCAAACTGAGCAGAATGAGGAGCGAGTTTACGAAATTCTTATCGAAAGTTCAGTAAATACGGTATTCGCTGATGCCGCCTGGATAGAGGTTGACAATGAAAAGGATGGTCATAAGTATTACACGCATAAAATTGATATTGAGGCAATTGTTAAGATTAAGAATCATCTAAAGGCCAATAAAATTAAGGGTGTACTAGACCAAGGCAGTGACAAGACCAAAAACTTGAATAAATACCTGGCTACGCTCAAGGGGTCACCTTATCGCTCAATGATTGCTTTTCCAATTAAAGTGAAAGGTAAGCAAGAGGCTATTATCGTGCTGTTGAAAGACGTTAGCGAAGGGTTTAATCGTGAAAATGCGAAGATAATCAGCACCTTCTCGAACCAGGCGGGTATTTCCATTGAAAATTTTAGGCTTCTTACCGAAGCATTGCAAAATGAGCGCTACAAAGAGGAACTCAAGATTGCTAAAAACGTGCAGCGCAGTTTATTACCTGATGAAGTGGTTCAGGATGACGATTATTCTGCTGCTGCCTTTTCAGAAGCGGCAGATGAAGTGGGAGGCGACTACTATGACACCTATCGCATCAATGACCATAAAGTAGCGATGATCATAAGTGATGTCTCCGGGAAAGGAACTTCTGCTGCTTTTCATATGTCTCAAATGAAAGGGGTTTTCTACAGTTTGGCGCAACATGACATGTCACCTAAAGACTTTCTGGATAGCGCTAATAGTGCATTAAGCAAATGTTTGGATAAGGCTTCTTTTATCACCACTTCTTATTTTGTATTTGATACTAAAAAGAAACAAGTTGAGTTTTCAAGGGCTGGACACTGCCCAACGTTATACTACAGCAAGGCGGAAGGGAAGGCCACCTATTTTCAAAATAAAGGATTAGGTCTAGGTATACTTCGAAACGATGGTTTTAAGAACTACATACAGATAGATACTTTTATGTATTCTCAAGGGGATATCCTGGTTTTGTATACAGATGGTATCACTGAGGCCAGCAACGTGAAAGGTGACGAATACGGTTACGAGCGATTAAAAGTTGCCATAGAAAAGCATTGCGCCGCACCTGTTGAAGAAATAAAAAAAGAGATTATAAGTGAGCTTTATGCCTTTACAGGTACTGAAGCTATCGACGATGACTACACGGTTTTAATTGTGAAGTTTAATTGAATCATGTTTAAACATAAATTTTAGTAATACGTAAAAGGATTATGGTTGACGTAAAGAGAATTCAGGAAACTGGTTATGATCTTCTAACTGTAGTGGGAGATGTTGATGCCAGCTCATCTATTGAATTGGACAATGCTATTGAGGAGGCTATAGAGAGTGGAGGAAAGAAGTTTTTGATAGATTGTTCTAATCTTGAATACATATCTTCAGCGGGTCTTGGTGTTTTTATGTCCTACATAGAAGAGTTTCGAAAGCGAAATATCATCATGATAATTTACGGTTTAAATGAAAAGGTCGCAAACGTTTTTGAAATTCTCGGGTTAGATCAATTATTAACTATTAAACAAACTAAAGACGAGGCCAAGGCGGCATTAGAGTAGAATGAAATACTCTTACAAGGTCCCATGTACGAAGGAAAAACTTCGGGACATACGAAGTTTTGTTAAAGAGGTGCTCGATAAGCACGGTATCTCCGAGGTAGATGTAAGTACACTCGTGCTTGCCATTGACGAGGTATGTGCTAATGTCATAATACATGGACACTCTTGTAATCCGAAAGACTCGATTGAGCTTGAGATCAAGATCGATAAGTCCCATAAGTTGGAATTTGATATCATCGATACGGTAGATCTTTTTGATATAGCAGCCTACGAGGAACCTCAAATTGAAGATGTGATTAAGCAGCAAAAGAAAGGCGGAATAGGGTTGATCCTGGTTAAGAGAATTATGGACGATATCGAAATTATCCGTTTACCTAGAAAAAATATATGCCGACTTACAAAGAAAATTGAACTCATTTGACTTTTGTGGTTCAAGCCTCATTTTGTGTCATGAAATAGTTAAAATTGCACTGATTTTCGATGATTAGTAACCTATGAGGGCCTCTTATTTCTTAATTATTGTCGTCTTGTTGGGTTGTTCCGCCCAGGTGGCCATGAACAATGCTTCCAAAAATGAAGTAGCTGATCAAATACTTTTTACCGTAGCTGATTCGCCGGTTGCGGTAGAAGAATTTAATTACGTCTATAAAAAGAATAATATTAACAATGACAGCGCCTACACTAAAACGGATGTTGATGATTACTTAAATCTCTACATCAATTTCAAACTAAAAATTGAAGAAGCTAAAAGCCGTGGTATGGATACAACAAAGGCTTTTTGGGATGAGTTTAATACTTATAAGGAACAACTGAAAAAGCCCTATCTCACTGAAACCAAGGTGACGGACAGCTTGGCTCGTGAAGCGTATAGTCGAATGCTAAAGGAGATTAATGCCTCACACATATTGATTAAGGTTTCGGAAAACGCAGATCCAAAAGACACGTTAAAGGCCTATCGGCAAATAATGGAAATTAGAGAGAAAGCGATTTCAGGACAGGACTTTGGTGAACTGGCTAAGAAGTATTCAGAGGATCCTTCTGCCCAAACGAACAGTGGAAATTTAGGTTATTTTACCTCTTTTCAGATGGTTTACCCATTTGAATCTGCTGCCTATAACACAGCCGTGGGTACTATCTCTAAACCAGTACGTACACGTTTCGGATACCACATTATTAAAGTGTTAAACAGTAGAGAAGCGCAAGGGACGGTAGAGGTATCTCATATTATGGTTCGCGTTAAGCCAACTCGCGAAGATAGCGCTGTAGCCCGAAATAAAATTTTTGAGATTCATGAAAAGGCTTTAGGAGGTGTTCCTTGGAAAGAACTTGCCAGTCAATTTTCAGAAGATATAAATACAAAGAACAAAGCAGGAAAACTAAGGCCTTTTTCTGTTGGACAAATGCCTTCTTTCGAATTCCAGGAGGCATCTTTTGAATTAGACGAAATAGGGAGTATTTCGGATCCATTTATGACACAGTACGGTTGGCATATTGTAAGGTTGGAGAAAAAGAGTCCTGTAAAACCCTTTGCTGACCTTGAAAAGACCATAAGGTCAAGGATCGATCGCGATGCCCGTGCAAAAGTGAATAAGAAAGTACTTATCGATCGCCTAAAAAAAGAAAATAACTTTTCGCTCGTCACAGCTATCAATGAGGTACAAAATGACTATTTTGATACCCTTTTGGTCAGTGGAAGATGGGAGAAACAACAACTGAGATCAGAAGAAAATGTCGAGCTTTTTAAAATAGGTGTACAATCCTACAAGCTGCAGGACTTTTTCAACTTTGCAGAGGCTAATCAAAAAAACAACTCCTATGAATTGCCGGAGTACGTTCAGCTTCTGTATAACGATTTTGAGTCCGAAAAGATAATTCAATATGAAGATGCGCAACTTGAAAATAAGTATCTAGATTATCGCATGCTGGTGAGAGAATATAAAGAAGGTATTCTATTGTTTCAATTGATGGAAAAAGAGATTTGGGCCAAAGCAGTAAAGGATACGGCAGGACTTGATCAATTTTTTAACCTTAATAGGAATAATTATCAATGGAAAGAACGCATTCAGGCTACAATTTACAATGCCTCTGAAAAGTCAATAATCGAAGAACTGAAAAACCGTGTTGAGAATGATGAGCGCCTCGAGAACAAAGTTTTAGATTCCCTCTACAATAGCGAATCTACAATAGCTCTTCAAATTGATAGCGGTAGGTACGAAAGAGAGCAAAAACCACTACTTAATAAAGTGCCTTGGGAAGTAGGTATTTTTGAAGTAGCAGAGCAAGGAAGGTACAATTTGGTGGTGATTGAAAAGGTAATAGCGGCGGGTCCTAAGGAATTGAACGAGACTAAGGGTATAGTTATATCAGACTATCAAAATGAACTTGAGGAACGTTGGTTAAGGCAATTACGATCTAAATATTCCGTTGTAGTCAATAAAAAAGGGAAAGAGGCCGTTTACGATGAACTACTTTAAATGGCCCGTTCTTTCGTTAGCCATCCTTACACTAGTGGGGGGATGCGATCTCATTCAGATGAAACAAGAGAATAAAGAAGCTGATTTAAATAGAAAGGCCGTAGCGCGAGTAGGTGAACAGTTTCTCTATGCAGATGATTTGAATGGATTAGTATATGAAGGTATACCTACTAAGGATAGCGCGCAAAGAACCAGAGCCTTTGTTGATAATTGGGTCAGAAAGCAACTTTTGATCGAAGAAGCCTCGACAAAAATTGAGTTTGATGAGGCTGAAATAGAAAGAAAAATCCTGGACTACAAGTTTAGTTTGATGGGATATCAGTATCAATTACACCATATAGCTCAAAATCTAAATAAGCAAGTGTCCGATGAAGAGATACAAACTTACTACAACGAAAATATCGACAATTTTGTGCTTAAGCAGAATATAATACGCTCGAAGTTTATTCAGGTTCCCAAAGAAGCGCCAAAGCTAAACCGTTTGAAATCGCTGTTATATTCTTCGCGTGAGAAAGACAGGGAGGAGCTAAACTCATATTGCTTGAGTTTCGCTACCACGTATGAGTTGAACGATTCAATATGGATGACTTTTGATGAGGTAGTAAAAAATTCACCTTTGGCTGAAGTGCCCAACAAACTTCAATTTTTAAGAAATAGAAAATATAGTGAATCCGAAGACGAAGAATTTAAGTACTATCTTAAAATAGAAGAGTATCGTATTTCTGATAATGTTTCTCCGCTGGAGTTTGTTCGTGAGGATATTGTCAACATCATAATTAATAAGAGAAAGGTAGAACTGGCCCAAGGTTTGGAGGCTCAGATTTATGAAGAAGCGAAAAAGAATAATGGGTTTGAAATCTATAATTAAAAAACTAGTCTTGGGTTTAGTGCTTTTCATTTCTTTTGCTCAGTTGAAAGCACAAGAACCTGGTTTGATTATCGACCAGATTATCGGAAAAGTTGATAATTATATTGTACTTCAATCAGACCTGGAAAAAGCTCATGCCGCCTATTTATCCAGTGGAAATCCTGCCGGTGCAAACACTAAATGTCAGATTTTTGCCCAACTCATCAGCGGGAAGCTTATGGTGGCTAAAGCTGAGATTGATTCTGTAATCGTTACGGATATAGAAGTTGATGGTAATTTGGATAGAAGGATGCAGCTAATACTTTCCCAATACGGCGGATCGGAAAGTCAACTGGAAGAGTATTACGGTAAAAGTATAGATCAGATCAAGGCTGATATTAGAGATGAAATTAAGGAGCAGTTAGTGGTGGACCGGATGCAACAAACGATAATCGCTGATATTAAAGTAACACCGGCTGAAGTCAAAAGATTTTACAACCGTATTCCTAAGGATAGTCTGCCTTTCTTTTCTACCGAGGTAGAAGTAGGACAAATCGTGAAAATGCCAGAGGTGGGTAGTCGACAAAAAGAGGCCTTAAAAATTGAATTGTCTAAGATAAGGGATAGAATTTTAGCTGGCGAAGAATTTGAGGCCCTGGCAAAAGAGTATAGTCAAGGACCTAGCGCTCGTTATGGAGGTAATCTTGGATTTACGCAAAGAGGAATGATGGCCTCCGAGTTTGAGGCTGCTGCGCTTCAACTTCGTCCCGGTGAAATATCTAAGCCGTTTGAAACACAGTTTGGTATTCATATTGTTCAACTGATTGAAAGACGCGGTAATGAATATAATTCGAGACATATCCTTTTAATACCCAAACCATCGGAAGCAGATATAAATAAAGCGAAGCATTCAATTGATAGCCTGCGAACACTAATTGTTACCGATAGTATTTCTTTCGAACAAGCGGCAAAAGATAACTCTGACGACAAATATACGGCCGGCAATGGCGGCTTCTTTGAAGATAGAAACGGAGGTTCTTTCATTTCCTCGGAAGACCTTGATCCGATGATATTCTTCACCATTGATACCATCGAAGTCGGCAGCATAACCAAACCCATTAGCTATAGAATGGATGATGGAAAAGATGCAGTACGCATACTATATTATAAATCAAAGATAAAACCCCACGAAGCAAACCTTACCCAGGACTGGCAAAAGATCCAGACCGCAGCGCTTAACGAAAAGAAATCAAAGGTTTTAAATGATTGGTTTAATAAGGCGCGTGAAGATGTTTTTATAAGTATAGGGCAGGATTATGAGTATTGTAATATCTTACAATAACTTAACGGTACGTGACGATTAAAAAGACTACAACGTTGATGATTGAATTTAAAACCGATGTAGAGGCCGCTGATGCTCTGCATGACACCTACAAGAAGCTAACCAAGGAAATATCAAAAGTAATTATCGGACAGGAAGATGTAGTCAGGCTTTTATTGACTTCGATTTTTTGTCAAGGGCATTGTTTGCTAGTAGGGGTTCCGGGGTTGGCTAAAACCTTACTTATCCAAACGTTAGCTTCAGTACTTGATCTTAAATTCAATAGAATTCAGTTTACCCCGGACCTAATGCCCTCCGATATTTTGGGTGCTGAAACCTTAGATAAAGACCGGAACTTCAAATTTATCAAGGGACCTGTTTTTGCCAATATTATTTTGGCCGATGAGATAAACAGGACACCTCCTAAAACGCAGGCTGCGTTGTTGGAGTCGATGCAGGAGTATTCAGTGACTATAGCCGGCCAGCCGTACCAGTTGGATCGTCCGTTTTTTGTATTGGCCACTCAGAATCCTATTGAGCAAGAGGGTACGTATCCTTTACCCGAAGCTCAATTAGATCGATTTATGTTTAATGTTCAATTGGATTATCCTTCGTATGAAAAGGAATTGGATATTGTTAAAAATACTACCAATGATGAGCAGCAGGATTTAGAACAGATACTGTCCGGAGATGAAATAAGCTATTTTCAACATCTGGTTCGGAGAGTTCCGGTGGCCGATAACGTTATTGAATATGCTGTGGGTCTCGTACATAAAACTCGTCCTCTAGGGGAAAATGCTTCAGATTTTACGAATGAATATTTAGAATGGGGCGCCGGCCCCCGGGCATCTCAATACCTGGTTCTTGGGGCTAAGTGTAACGCCTTGCTCAATGGTAAATACTCTCCTGATATTGAGGATGTGCAGGCTATTGCCAAACCAACGTTGAGACATAGGTTGGTTCGGAATTTTAAAGCAGATGCTGATGGCGTTTCTGTTGATACTATTGTAGATAGACTCCTGTAATCAGGATCTCTTCAACTCATTGGATGGGATCGCTAGTAATGGTTAGTATACTGGCATTGAGCGTTACTCTATATTTTCTTAAGGGAAGAACAGCAGGGCCACTGCTCGGAAAAACGTCGGGAAGTGCGAAAGTACTTTGGCAAAAAGGGTCTCGCATTAAAGTGGGAAAGTTCGGGTCTATATCCGCAGTAGAACCTGCTTCAAAAGGAAGATACGTGCAGTTTTGTTCTATGGCATGATAGCTATTGATGTTTTCGCGGTAAAGAATAATACCACGCAACCCCTGTGATAGTCTAACAAAACCTTTATCTCTATCGAGGTCTTGATATTGAGGAAGTCTTAAATCAATAACGATATCAGGAAATACAGCGGGTGGTAACTCATCGATAGGTACCTCGTTATCTCCACAGGATATAAAAATTCCCGTAAATGCCAAAACTACCAGATTACGAATAGTCATAAAACCCCTTTCCGGACTTCCGTCCATTATGACCTGCCATTACTTTTTGAGCTTGAATCTTGCTAGGTCTGAACTTACCATCATG
>JBCCIX010000056.1:0-13937 GCA_039028075.1 Bacteroidota bacterium
ACTAGGCTTTAGCAAGGCTAAAAAACGAAAAAAGATTGATCTTGAGGAGTTAGGTCAATTGAATCTCTTTGATCAGCAAGATACGGCTAAAACAGTTCGGATTACTGAATTGGCAACGCCTTTCAGTCAGGCATTGAACCATGATGAAAACGAGAAATATGATCAAGCAAAGGAGTTTTATCTCAAAGCGGTTGAAATGAACGATAACAGAGTAGATGCGTACTGTAATCTAGGGATTCTACAATCAAAAGAAGGCAATTTTAGTGAAGCTATCGATTTGTTTTCCAAGTGCCTGGCGGAGGATGTGCGACATTTTACTTGTCATTATAACCTGGCAAACGTTTATTCTGAGATTGGGAATTTGACACTCGCTAAAGTACACTATGAAGTTTGTATCAATATAGCTCCGGACTTTAGTAATTCATACTATAATCTAGGTTTAGTTTTGGCGCTTAAAGACGAATACCACGGCGCTATGCATGCCTTTTACAAATACAGAAAATTAACACCTGGTGAGGATCATACGAACGTAGATAAGTTATTATCTAGCCTTCAAAAAACACTCATCGAAAAAGTGCAATAAACGATGGAATCTATAACTAAATTAGCCCTAAAAGGTCATTTTGAATTATTAAAGCGGGAGATTAACGGCAAAAGCATTGATGACCAACCGCTTTCGCTGTTAATGAAAGCTATGATCTACCTGGAAAAAGTCAATGATAAAGGTTTGCTGGATGACGAAGGTAAGCAGCTAATACATCAACTGAAAGGATATTCGCAAGAGAACGATATCTACCAACCCAAGCCGATGGCAAGAGCCAACGGACGAGATAGTGACTCCAATCAGCAATCTAAAAAGGCTATTTAGGTCGTGGTAGGGTCACTTTGAATGTACTCCCCACACCTAGCTCTGAACTTACTGATATTTGCCCTTTTAGTTTATTTACAGTGTCTTTGACGATGTAGAGCCCGAGCCCGGAACCCTCTGAATCGTTAGAAGCCCTGAAGAACATTTCAAATATTTTTCCCCGATACTGCGGCTCGATGCCATGACCGTTGTCGGCGACCTTAATCGTGTAGTGGTCTTTATCCTTTTTTAAGCTGACGGTGATAGTGGGCTCTTCTTGTTGATAATTGTGGTACTTAATGCCATTAGTAATTAAGTTGCTCATTATTATTTTTAATCTTTCAGCATCAGATTCAAGTAGCTGATGCACCTCAAAATCTTTGATAAGCTCTATGCGTTCAATGTTATCGTAAAATCTGAGTTCTTGCATCACCTCATCTACGATAGAGCTCAACGAAACTTGTGATAAATTAATTTCTTTTTTGGCATTTGTCGAGTATTCCATAATGCTTTTAATAAAGTCTTCAAGCTTAAGAACACTTTGCTCCATCATTGAAAGGTACGCCAGCTGATTATCCGGCGGGTTATCCTTTTTTGCAACATTTACCAAACCCCTAATAGATTTCAAAGGCGCTACCAAATCATGGGAGGATCGATAAACGAAGTTATCAAGTTCGGTATTGGTTATAATCAACTCCTCATTAGCAACTTCAAGCTGCTCGCGCTGGATCACGAGTTCTTTGGTTCGGTTTTCAATAATAGCTTCTAGCCGCCTGTTTAATTTTTTAAGCCTGACGGTCCTGAACCGTACGCCGAAAAATATCAAGACGGAAAGCGTAGACGCTCCAAAAAGGTAAGTCCAAATATTTTTATACCACAAGGTAGAAACGGAAAATGTGTACACCACCGCAGGGGTCACTTTTCCGTCAGGAAGGCGCGATTTAAGATGAAACTTATAAATGCCTCCATCCAAGTTGGTGTATTCCTTGTCAATCTGGTCCGTCCAACCTAACCAACTTTCTTCGAGCCCTTCTAAATAAAAGGAATACTGTAGCTCGGACCGATCGTAGCCCGGTGTAGCAAACTCAAAAACTATTGACCTTGAACTAATGGTATCTGAGGTGTTAAGAAGCGACTTTGTGATTACTGTTTTCGGGTTAAAGTCTGCGGCAACAAAGCTATTTTCCCAAGTTAAATGGCTAATACCGTACAATGAACAGATCCACAGGTTACCCCTGATATCTTGAAAAATTGATCGAAGCTGATTGGAAGGTAACCCGTTTTCTTCCTTAATCAATCCTTTAATTTTTGGATCTATTTCATCAAAAGGTGTTCGGATCTGGTCGGTAGCCGCGGAAGTAGGCGCATCTTCGCTTAACGCCGTTTGGACACGACCTTCATCGTCAAGAAAGATTAAACCCGAGGAAAGGGTGATGACCGCATAAAGGCTATCTCTCCAAACCAAAGCGTCTGCCACACCATCGTTTTTAAGCAAGTCGTCAATCTCAGTAGTCCAAGGTGTAACTTCAAAAGTACTTTCATTATATATGTGTAAGCCATTGAAAGAGGTGATTAATAGCTGACCTCCTTCAGGATTAAGCTCACCTAAAAGGGGTAAAGACCTAAAGACAGCATCTTCATCAAAGGAGAAATCCGTATTGACAAATTGCATGCCTTCTTGTTTTACTTGGGCTAAACCCTGTCCATAGACCGAGGCAAATAATTTATCCTTAATAGGGAATAAGTAAGCGTTGTTGCTCTCGTCGTAAACCTCTACCTTACGTCCATCATATTTCAGAATCTTTTCTTGGCATTCGAAGAAGATATTGGTGCCTACTATAATGATGTTCCATATCTCAGATAACTGACCCATGGAGGCCGTTCTTAAAGAATGGTACCGGTAAAGCCCTGACCTGGCATCTAAGTCTAAATATCCAAATTCATTGTTTCCACCTACATATATTCTTGTTGAATCTGCGGGTGATTGGGCCAGAGAGTGAACTGAAGAATAATTGTCAATAGCGAATAGCTCCCATCGACTGCCGTCGTATTGTAAGACACCATTTTCGTTGGCGAAATACCAAAATCCATTATTAGTTTCTAATCCGTAGTAATTATTTGGTGATGCTCTGTAGTTATTAGGTCCAAAATTATTGATCTCAAATCCCTGAGCCCCAAGGTGATATGAAATAGAAAAATAGATGAACAAAAAAATTGCTACTCTTGGAAGCACTCTTAAGTTATAATTAAGGGTGATAATTAGCTATTAATCCCAAAAACGTAAGCGAACAGATTAACCATAAACTATTTAAGTCGAAACATACATATATCTCATCTGCATTTCAAGAAAAAGCGTATTTAGTTCGTGTTAACAAGTATTGGTGTGCGATACAACGTTTTGAACATGAAAAAGTGGCTTTTAAGCGTCTCAGAATAGATTTTTCTTCAGAGTTGCAACTGCCCTTACTCCTGATCATTTCCGGGGCAGGGTCTAAAGAGAATAGCTAAAAATTGCCCTTTAGCTTTCCACTTTAAGTGATCATTACAAAAAGTGACTTTTTTATGGCCTTACCTATCGAAAGGACTCGAGATGAGTTCAACTGGACATAGCTACGATCGCTTTTATCGCCGGTTTCGTTTGGCGTATGTAGTGACGTAAGTCTTCTAAAGTCGGACAATGTAAAATCTGTTCATTCAGGTAAAAAATAGATTTTCAGATTGCTCTATCCTAAAGTATTATATTGTAAATAGGTGCTAACTCAGTCTCGCTTTCCAGGTCTACTCCGCAACCTAAAAATCGCCTAAGGTCTCTTCAAGTTGTCCCAAGGCTTCAGCTAACTGCTCATCATTGGGGGCAATGCCATGCCACTTATGGGTCCCCACCATAAAGTCGACACCATATCCCATTTCGGTGGACATTAGGTTGAGTACCGGAACACGGTTTCCAGTCAGTTTTTTTGCATGGTCTAAAGAGCTGATCAGGTTTTGGAAATCATTGCCTTGGCTTTCAATCACTTCCCAGCCAAAGGCTTCCCATTTCGCTTTTAGATCGCCTAAGGACATTACCTCTTTAGTAGGGCCATCAATTTGCTGGTGATTATAATCAATGGTGGCAATTAGATTATCTACTTTATGGTGGGCAGCATACATGGCCGCTTCCCACACTTGTCCTTCATTCTGCTCACCATCACCCATAAGTACATACACCGTGCGATCATCGCCATTCAATTTCTTCGTTTGTGCAGCGCCTATTGCTACTGAGAGGCCTTGACCTAAAGATCCGGAAGCAATACGAACTCCGGGTAAATGCTCTTCCGTAGCAGGATGACCCTGCAATCGGGAATCTACCTTCCTGAACGTTTTTAGTTCGTCTAGTGGGAAATAGCCACTTCTGGCAAGGACACTATACCAAACTGGAGAAATATGACCATTGGATAAGAAAAAGATATCCTCACCTTGGGCATCCAGATTAAAACTTTTGTCATGTTTTAAAACATGAAAATAAAGAGCAACAAAAAACTCCGTACAACCTAATGATCCGCCAGGATGGCCCGATTGAACGGCATGTACCATTCTTACAATGTCACGCCTCGTTTGTGACGCAATTTTTTCTAGTTCCGGGAGGTTTGCTGTAGTGCTCATGGTTTTATCTCTCTCTAGTACGGCGCAAGTAACGAAGTTGGCGACATAAATAAAAGGAGGGTAATGAATTAAACAAAAAAGGTTCTCTGAAAACCAAAGAACCTTTCTACGCGTAGCATCGCGTTTTTAGAGAATTTGTGCTGCATGAGCCTTTGTTTTCACTTTCTGGATAATATCTTTGATTTTGCCATGCTCATCGATAACGTAAGTCCAACGGGCAGTACCCATATACTTTCGTCCGTACATAGATTTTTCAATCCAGGTGCCATACTTTTCGTGAATTTGTTTTTCCGTATCCGCCAATAAGGTAAAAGGCAGACTCTGCTTTTCAATAAATTTTTTGTGTGATTTTTCGGTGTCTGTACTCACACCGAGAATTTCATAACCTTCGGATTGAAATTTTTCATAGTTATCTCTTAAGTCACAAGCCTCTGCGGTACATCCCGGAGTGTTGTCTTTCGGGTAAAAATATAAAACCACTTTTTTCCCTTTATAATCCGAAAGTTTAACAGGGTTACCGTCTTGGTCATTTACTTCGAAATCTGGTGCTTCATCACCTATAGAGAGTGCCATAATCTACAATGTTATATTAGTTTGAAATTTAGTTTCATTGTTAACATTGTCAATAACAATTAGTTTCACACTTCCCTGAAATGGAACCTTCTCGTCTAATTTTTCTGACCAAATTAGTTTTCTTTTATAATCGTAATTCATTAAGACCCAATCATCATTTACGTAACAGTCAAACTTTTTTAATCCGGTGAGTTTGTCCTCGATGCGAAACTTTAGCTGGTCAGCGTTAACTACCAATGCCTGCACTTTGGGAGGTATACTGTCGTAGGCGATGGTAAACCTTCCGAAATTACGCGTTACGAAGTCAATTTTTCCCGATTTCCAAGTACCGCCGATGAAACTACTCAACTCGTTTTTGGAATTGACCCTGAAAACCGCTGCCTGGGTTAAATCGGTATAAGCGCGTTTGGGCTTCAGTGTGATATCAATATTTCTTCTCAGCGCTATTTTGGGTGACCCTACCTCAAAGATTTCAAGATTTCGCGCACTGTCCATCACATAGTGAGTAGCAAGATACAGGGTGTCGAACAGAGAGCTCTTAGCAAAGGTAATATCTACTTCATCTGAAAAGTGATTATACCCCACTCCGGATGGAACCACATCAGTGAGGTTCAGGTTTTCGCAGTAGTCTCCTTTTTCAATACTACTAGGAAGACCGTTTCGCAGGTCCCATAAATAATATTCATTATAATTATCGGCATAACTTGGTTCTAGCTGAATCTGCTCGGGAATGTAAAGGTTAAAATCTAACGAGTCATTCTTAGGGGTTTGTATTACTAGGGTATTGTTTTGTATTCGCAGATCATATTTAGCGCTACTCCTTTTATCGGTATTTTGATCCGAGGTGAGCAAGGTAAATGTAATCTTGCTGGTATTTCCATAGCTATCGATCATTTCTATTTTGCCTTTATGCTCGCCTTCGTCCCATAAGTCCACTTTGCCTTTTGACCTATTAGTTCGATAAAATCTCAATCTATTTCCATCATCAATATAGAGCTTATGATATCTTTTTCCCGAACTCGCTAGTACCTCGTAGTTCATGTGTCTTAGAATGTTGCGCTGCTCTCCGAAGGAAAAAGAATTGATCTGCTGACTAAAAACGGCTTTACCGTCAATCGTGAAGTTGATCGTGTTTATTCCGCATCTAAATCGGGCATAATCCAATTTATCGTAAGCAAAAAGCTCAAAACCAATGGAGCCAAAGGCTCTTATCGGTTTATCAAGGATATAATCATCGCCTATTCTTTTAAGTACATACTTCTTACGACCGAACTCACCTTCTACTCTCGAATCGATATCCATGGTGGTAACGGCCAAAGTTTCGGCTACGGGTGGGGTCCGATCAATTATCTCATCAAAACCATATTTTAATGGATTCAAAGGTCGCTGATTTTCATCTCGCACGTCAAAGTGTAAATGAGGTCCTCCTGAAGAACCGCTATTGCCTGACAATGCGATTGTATCTCCGCGCTGCACTTTAAACTGATCCTTCCTGAAATATAGGTTTAGCTTAAACCTCTTTCTACGATATTGTTCTTTGCGTACGTAATCGGATATAGGTCCAATGAATCGATCAAGATGAGCATAAACCGTAGTCTGGCCATTCGGATGTTGGATATATAGAGCGTTGCCGTAACCTGTAGATGAAACGGCTGCCCTGGCTATAAACCCGTCCGCTGCGGCGTGTACGGCTAGTCCGGTTCTTCCTCCGGTTCTAATATCAATCCCAGAATGGAAATGGGAGGATCGTAATTCGCCCATGGTACCCGCTAATGTATTTTGTACTCCCGGTTGTATAGGAAATAAGTAATAATCATCATAATAGTCAACCGTAGCACTCGTTTGTGCTTCACTTGCTGGTTTCAATGAAAACAAACAAAAAAATAGGATATAGCTATTTAATCTCACATTCAAGGAATTTTTCATTTTCAATAAATGCCGTCAGTTTTTGACCTATTGCTATTGGGCCGACGCCTGCCGGAGTTCCGGTAAAAATCAGGTCCCCTTTCTTAAGCGTAAAAAATTTTGATAAATATGAAATAATATAATCAAAACCGAATAACATCATAGATGTGTTTCCGGATTGTTTTGTTTTGCCATCTACTTTTAGGCTGAAGTTGATGTCATTTACTTTCCCCAACTTATCCTTCGAAATGAACGGTGAGATGGGTGCCGAACCATTGAAACCTTTAGCAAGTGCCCAGGGTAAACCCTTTTCTTTCGCTTTTTTTTGTAGGTCGCGAGCGGTGAAATCAATGCCTACGCCAATTTCATCGTAATACTTTGGAGCAAACTTTTCTTCAATATTTTTTCCCGGTCTCCCTATCTTCAGCACTAATTCTACTTCGTAATGGATATCATTGGTAAAGTCTGGATAAAAAAATGGAGCGTTATTTTTTAACAGGGCTGTGTCTGGCTTGGTGAATATAACCGGATCGTCAGGTTGTTCATTATTGAGTTCGTTTATGTGTTCCGCGTAATTTCTACCGATAGCTAATATTTTCATTGACTTTCATTTATACAAATTCTACTACTATACAAAAGTGATTAGATTTGCGTTATCTGAAAACGTATTGCTATAAGTATAAATACAATGTCAAGAAAAATAGTCTTTTTAACCCTTACAGGGTTGGTAATTTATAGTTGTGCCACGGTACCGGTTACTGGTCGAAAGCAGTTGAACTTGGTAAGCAATTCAGAAATTTTACCGCTAAGTTTCCAACAGTACGAACAAGTTTTACAGGAAAGTACGCTTTCGGATAATCAGGAATGGACGGCCATGGTAAAACGTTCCGGGGAGAAGATTAAGGTGGCGGCTGAGCAATACATGAAAGAGATAGGTGCTGAAGATCAATTAGTAGGTTACGAATGGACATTTAATTTAATAGAGAGCGAAGCGGTAAATGCATGGTGTATGCCAGGAGGTAAAGTAGCTTTTTACACCGGCATAATGCCAATATGCAAAACCGAGGAAGGTGTAGCCGTAGTTATGGGGCATGAAGTGGCTCATGCCATAGCGAATCACGGCCGTGAGCGAATGAGCCAGGGTCTGGTCACTAATCTGGGCTTAAGTACAGTGGGCGCGGCTATGGGATCTAATCCTACATTGACCCAGCAGATTTTTATGCAATCCGTAGGGGTTGGCTCACAACTGGGCATGTTAAAATTTTCAAGGACGCATGAGTCCGAGGCAGATAAGATAGGTTTAATTTTCATGGCCATTGCAGGTTATAATCCACAAGAAGCACCAAGATTTTGGCAACGGATGAACGATAATGCCGGTGGTGAACGTCCTCCCGAATTCCTATCTACACACCCCAATCCCGATACTCGAATTACTGATCTTAATGCAGCTATGCCCGAAGCAATGAAGTACTACAGAAAATAGGGCGAAAATTAGTACCAGCAATTAGCATTCTACACCCTAGATACTGTCATAAAACTTTCTTCTAACGATGCTCGATGGTCAGGGTGGGCGATATCTAGAAGTAGCTTTCTGCGTTGTTTAAGCGATTTGCCATACAAGTGCGCAACACCATACTCCGTTACTACATAATGAACGTGAGCCCTCGTAGTAACCACGCCCGCCCCTTCTTTAAGTACAGGTACGATACGGCTTTCACCGCGTCGGGTTGATGAAGGTAGCGCTATTATGGCCTTACCTCCTTTGGATAGTGAAGCCCCTCGTATGAAGTCCATTTGGCCACCGACTCCTGAATACATATATTTTCCAATGGAATCGGCACAGACCTGGCCGGTCAAGTCAATTTCAATGGCGCTGTTAATCGCAGTCACTTTTGGATTTTTTCTGATTACAGCCGTATCATTTACATATGAACAATCCAGCATTCTAACCAATGGATTATCATCCATAAAGTCGTACAGCTTTCGTGTGCCAATGGCAAAAGAAGAAACAATTTTACCCGGATGTTTCTTTTTCAATCGTCCGTTAATTACGCCACTTTCTACTAAGGGCAAGATACCATCAGAAAACATTTCAGTATGAATACCTAAGTCTTTATGACCGCCTAGTTCGCTCAGCACGGCATTTGGTATTGCCCCAATACCCATTTGCAAGGTAGCGCCATCTTCAATCAGTTCTACAACATTTTTACCTATGCCATGTTCCGTTTCAGAAGGCGCACTAAGATGGGCTTCAAAAATCGGATCATCCTGTTCCAGAAAAGCGTCAATCTTACTCATATGTACCAGGCCATCACCGTGTGTTCTGGGCATATTCTTATTCATCTGTGCAATGACAACCTTGGAGCATTCTACCGCGGCTAGTGTAGCATCGACGGAGACACCTAACGAGCAAAAGCCATGCTTGTCCGGCGGAGATACACTAATTAGCGAAACATCTAGAGGAATAATATGATCTCTGAATAAGGAAGGTATTTCACTCAAAAAAATGGGAATATAACTGGCTCTATTGTCGCGTATGGCTTGTCTCACATTGGCACCGATAAAAAAAGCATTTGTATTAAAGACACCGTTATACTCTGGAGCACAATAAGGTGCCTCACCCTCCGTATGTAAATGGTAAATGTTTACGTTTTTCAGTTCTGGAGCACGTTCTACCAAACCTTTTACCAAGGCTTGTGGAGCAGCCGCAGCAGTATGTATATATACATTGTCGCCACTTTTTACCGCACTAAGTGCATTACTATAGGTTGACATCTTTTGAGTTAAATAAATGAGTGAAACTTTGAGTTGTTGAAATTGAGCTAGGCTTTTGAAATTCGGCATCTACAGTCAGCTTGCTTTTCTTCCTATTCTCTGGAACGGAATGTACATCTCTATGCGGGAGCAAAACGCTTGAAGATCTCTTATGATCCAATTTATCAAAATCGACAGGATCGTTGTGGTCGCATTTCAAGAGTTTATTTGTGATTTCCCGACTACAATGCGCCTCGAAAATAGGTGCCACGAAAAATTTGAAATTTTGGAACGGACCTAAGTCGATCACGAGACGTAAAAGGCCGTCACACAAGATCGAGCCTAGATCAGGTACACCAAGTACTTTCAATACTGCTTTACCCCATGGATATAATTTGACTCGATCTGTTGCTGTGATGGCCTGCATTATCAATCCCTTTCTTTAGGCAAGGATACAAACCGCAATGACTTTAGGGCATGATCAATGTCAGTGTGCCGGGTGATAGAGTACACCTACTCACGGCGGGTAATTAACCTCCCAATTTAGACAGACCTTTCAGCTTTATTTCAGTCAGCTTTCTTTTGGTATCCTGCGGAAAATCTCCCTTCATCATCCAGTCATAATAACCTTTTTCCTGGCTTAATACATCTACTACCAATTTATGCCGGTGCTTGCCAAAGTTGAATACAGGCTCTCCGTTTTTATTAAGTACTATTCTTCCCGCCAGATCAACCATATTTGAAGCACTAATCTGATGTAGGCTTTCCACTTCTTCGGTGACGGTTCCTAATTTTACACCCAGATTATCGTGTACATCTTGTCCGTTGTACTTATCTACTTGTGCTTTTATGACCGCAGTCGTGGCCAGCGTATCGGCCTCAGCACTGTGCGCATCTGCTAAGGTCTTTCCGCAGTAAAATTGATAAGCAGCGGATAACGTTCTTTTCTCCATCATATGAAAGATCTTCTGCGCATCTACGATTTTCCTTTTGGAAACATCAAATTCTACACCTACTCTTAAAAATTCCTCCACTAGTAAAGGGATATCAAACTTAAGAACATTAAAGCCTCCTAAATCGGAACCTTCGAGGAACTTCGCCAAGCTTTTTGCAATACTCTTGAAGGTAGGAGCATCCTTTACGTCTCTGTCGTAAATACCGTGAATGAGACTGGTTTCGACGGGGATTGGTATCGTTGGGTTGATCTTGTGCGTTTTTATGATCTGTTCACCGTTCGGTAATAATTTAACTACTGATATCTCTACAATACGGTCCTTAATTACGTTCGTACCTGTGGTTTCGAGATCAAATACGGTTAGTGGATTTCTTAAATGAAGAGGCATTGGCCTTTACAATACTTAGGGTTGGATGATTGATTTTAACACGTCGAAATCTAAATGATCAAATGTTCCTGAGGTCATCATCACCAGATTCTTGTCTTTCCAATTCTGATCATTTAGATATTTTAAGAGTTTGTTCCGGTCATTGAATACTTTTAAACTGCGCTCATCGAAAGCATTTGAAATGTCATCATTTGTTATCGGTTCAAGTCCCTTGTGAGCGATCGTGGCTGGATTGAAATAAACGATTGGTTTATAGGAGAACTTCATAGCCCCTTTGTATTGCTTGAGAAAGTCCTTGGTTAAGCTACTGAAGGTATGAAGTTCGAGGCAAGCTACTAAATCGCGCTCAGGATACTGCTCCCTTAGCGCCAGGGTAGTCGCTCGAACTTTAGAAGGCGCATGAGCATAGTCCTTATAGATGGCAGATCGATCATTCTCCGCGATTAACTCCAAGCGCTTTGAAGCCCCTTCAAAACTGGTAATAGCTTGGTAAAACTGATCTTCAGTGATACCTATTTTTTTTACCACCTCTTTGGCTCCATTGATGTTTTGAAGGTTGTGTTTCCCAAATATCTTTAGTGGAAAATTATCCTTGCCGTTTACCAAATACGTAATGCCGTTATCGATCAGGTGAGAGTGGGTCTTATAGTTAATGGCGTAAACGTCCTCACGTTCTTTGCTCCCAATCATCGAGGTCAAGGCATCTTCTTCGCAAAAAATGAGTGACCCGGCCTTTGGAGTATTATCAGCGAAAATCTCGAATTGTTTGACGTATTCATCTTCAGATGGGAATACATTAATATGATCCCACGAAATGCCGGAAATGAGGCCAATGTGATGCTGGTACTTATGAAACTTTGGAGTGGCATCAATCGGAGAGGATAGATACTCATCGCCCTCAATAATGATGATAGGGGCGTCGCTAAGCATTACAGTGTTTTCAAACCTTTTGATCGCAGCGCCCACTGCATAATCAAAGTTCCTGTTGAAATAGTTTAGCACATGCATGACCATGGCAGTGATGGTGGTCTTTCCGTGGCTGCCGGCAATAACGATACGTTGCTTGTCTTTGGACTGCTCGTAGATAAACTCCGGGAATGAAAAAGTTTGAATCCCTAACTTTTGGGCCTTCCTCAGCTCTGGATTATCAGGTCGTGCATGCATACCCACCACCACAGCATCCAAATCAGGGGTTATTAAATCTTCGTTCCAACCGGTATGCGAAGGTAGCAAACCAGCTTTGCTTAACTTGGATTTTGAAGGCTCGTAAATTTCATCATCTGAACCTGATATTTCCAAACCCTTTAATTTCAGCGCTATAGCAAGATTGTGCATGATGCTGCCCCCAATAGCTATGAAGTGTATGCGTTTGTAGTGATCCACTCTCTACCTTTTAGTAAGCCTCAAAAATACCATAAATAAAACAAAATCTTATTTGGGGTTTTGATGTTAATAAATATGTGGATAACTTATTTTATGGTTGCTGACATCATAACTTTTCAACATTCAAGTCACATCGGAAATAGGTATTTGTGGACAAATTCATGGTAATATTTCAAAGATGAGGTTACGTAATTAATAGCATAGGGTTCTGTGAACATGACCGTTTAGTGGGTGCAATTCACACCATTTTTATGCGCCTGATTTTCTGATTAGGTTTGAAAATTAAATGGAAAAAAGTAGACGATAAATTAGTACATGGAAAACAAATCAACGCCTCTTAGGGTTGGGCACAAGTCAGGCCGGTTAAGTAAAGATTTAGCAGCGGGACTTGGCAAAATGCCTCCTCAGGCGCTTGAACTAGAAGAGGCTGTTCTGGGTGCGTTAATGCTTGAAAAGGACGCCCTTTCTACCGTCATTGATATTCTAAAACCGGAGAGCTTTTACAAAGATGCTCACATCGAAATTTATAAAGCAATTGTTGATCTTTTCAATAACTCGGAACCTGTTGATATGCGCACTGTGGCAAATCAACTTCGGAAAAATGGGACGTTAGAATTTACAGGGGGAGCCTATTATATAGCCGAATTGACTTCTAAAGTGAGTTCTGCGGCGAATATTGAGTATCACGCAAGGATAGTTACCGAGATGTCAATCAAGCGTGAATTGATACGTGTGGCATCCGAGATTCAGCACGATGCCTATGAAGATACCACTGATGTTTTTCATCTTTTGGATCGAACGGAGTCCTCTCTTTTCGAAATTTCTGAAGCTAACATACGCAAGAATTACGACAGTATGCGGTCGTTGATGGCACAAGCGATTCAGGAATTAGAGGAGCGAAAAAATCATAAAGATGGATTGACCGGAGTGCCCAGTGGATTTACTGCTCTGGACCGGGTAACTTCCGGATGGCAAAAATCTGATCTCGTCATTATCGCTGCTCGTCCGGGTATGGGTAAGACTGCTTTCGTTGTTTCTGCATTGAGAAATGCGGCTGTCGATTTTAATCATGCTGTGGCTATTTTTTCATTGGAGATGTCTTCTGTCCAACTGGTAAATCGTCTAATTTCTGCGGAAGCTGAATTAGAAAGTGAGAAAATAAAGAAAGGTAATTTGGCCGATTATGAATGGCAGCAACTTATCCACAAAACGAATAAACTTAGTAACGCACCTATCTTCATCGATGACACTCCCGCACTCACTATTTTGGAATTAAGAGCAAAGTGCAGAAGGCTTAAGGCACAGCACGATGTACAATTGATAGTTATTGATTATCTGCAGCTCATGTCAGGTGATTCTTCTAAAGTTGGGGGCAATCGCGAGCAGGAAATTGCTTCCATCTCCCGGGCCCTAAAAGGTATCGCCAAAGAATTGGACGTGCCGGTGATAGCACTTTCTCAATTAAGCAGGGCGGTAGAAACCCGGGGTGG
>JBCCIX010000057.1:0-13815 GCA_039028075.1 Bacteroidota bacterium
TGAGACGTACACTGCAATAAACAAGCTAAAGAATGTCATAAAGAAAAACACCCCCAGTGCCCATTGTGCCAATAATGCTAATCGGTTAGATTTAAAAGGCAGCTGAGGCGATTTATTATCCCGCCACCTGAATAGAATAAACCCCACAAAAACACCTATTGATGCTACGTTAGCACCCAACCAGACTATAAAAAAATTCAACGCATGAAAAGACCAATGAAGCGCATACCTTTCGCTGCCGAGGAACCATAGGAAAAAATAGAAGTTAATTCCTATACTGTATAAAACTAGTATTACGCTATCGTTTTTAATTCTCTTCATAAATGACCAGCAGTCATTTTAAGTTTAAATTTTTTTATGCTCGTATCCCCTCTGTCATCATATCTGCAAAAGTATCTACCATCTGTTTCGTGCTTATTTCATGATGATTTTTCAACATATTCTTTTTTGATTCTACGAATTGCACGACACCTACATTGGTAGCCCAAGAGATATACGTAAGAAGATGAGGATCAATGCTCTTTTTGATTTCCCCTTCTTCCTGTCCTTCTCTGACGATATTCACCACAAAATCCGTTAGATCATGGCTGATCTTTACATATCCTTGAATATGAATATCGAATTCCGGTCTCTCCATGTGCGATATTAAATCGCTGTAAGCCGGATATTTTTTGGTGTAGTCGTAGTGTGCATAACAAATTGCCTTTATTTTGTTAACGTATGAAAGCTGCTGTGCCGTAGCTTCCTTAAATGTTTGGTGTAAGAGTCGTATTGCTTTAGCCCCTAACTCGGCCAACATCTCATCTTTATTTTTGTAATAATTATATACCGTTCCTTTAGCAATGCCCGCCTTTTCGATTACCTGATCAACCGTAAATCGTTCAATCCCTACCTCTAACAATACCAAATCTGCAGCTGCAATGATCTGGCTCTTTCTCGATTCCGGTGATTCTCTTTTCCTCATTTTAATAAATGACTGTTAGTCAATTTCAGAATATGAACACGACGTCAGATGAAAGGTTTTGAAAAATTTTATTTTTTTTTAATTACGTCGAGAAGTGGTTGATGCTGGGCTTATCTAAAAACCGAGGATTCAAGGTTACATTTTAGAAGTACTATTTCGCTAAATGATCAAATGAAGAGCGATTACGTGCTATTTTCCCAGTGTGGTGCGAGACACATTGTGAAAATCGAAGAAGATCGGGGTGAATTCGATGGTAAATCATTCTATTTTATATAACATTGTTATATTTGTGGTGTGGATCGTTCCCAAATTTTAAATCATGTATTGGCCTTGGCGAATAAAAAGGGGTGGGAGAAAACGTCGGTACGAGATATCTCCGCAGCTATCGGATATAGTACGATCAAAGTGTATTCGGATTTTGGGGGAAAAGAGAAATTGCTTCAGGAAATTCAGGAAAGAGGCTTTAAACAATTGCAAGAGCACTATTTAAATGCTTTGCGGAGGGATACTACCCACGAAGAAAAACTTTTTGAGATGGCCTGCAGTCATGCTATTTTCTCATTTACGAATCCTACCCTATATGATCTCATGTTTTCTTTGAATGAAGCTAACTGCAAACCAGGTACGCTTTCCATAAAACGTAAGACTGGAAATCTAATCAAAGAAGTCCTTGATGAATTAACTAAAGATGATGCAAGTCAGGTTTTCCTGCAGTTTTTTGCCTGGATTCATGGCTTCTCTATCATTTGTAGGGAAATTCCAAACGTGAATGAAGGCGAATTAAAGAAAATGGTGAAGGCCCAGGTCAAGAACTTTATTTACGGCATTAAATAATTTTTTTTACAAAATATAACATTGTTATAATTATGATCAAGTCAATTTTTAAAAGCGTTATTTTTTCAGTGGTAATCAATATGGGAGTATACCTCATCGGAAAGATCACCGGGATACTATCACCAGAACTACCGGTAACACCCGATGGACAGCCCTTTAGTCTACCGCCCTTGCTCATGGCTTGCGTACTATCTGTATTAGCCGCGTTTCTAGTGTATTGGCTACTTCAAAGATTTATCCAGAAAGCTAAATTCGCTTTTACGGTATTGAGTAGTGTCCTTCTGGTCGCGTCATTTGTAACACCTTTCTCTGTTCCAAATATTTCCTTGTCAATGGCAATGATGTTGAATCTTATGCATGTGGTAGTCGCTGCTTCAGTCCTCTATTTTGTCTGTAAAAATGATTATTCCTATGAAAAATAAACAAGTAATTATTACGGGTGGCACAGATGGAATTGGTGCCGCCTGTGCCTTGGCCTTTAGCGAAAAAGGGGCTGATGTAACTATTGTGGGCAGAAGCGAAGAAAAAGCCGATAGAATAATTCAGCTAAGTAAAAACCGGAAGGTGAGTGGAAGTATCCGGAGCTTTTTGGCTGATTTCAGTTCAATGCATACGTCAAAAGAGACAGCAAGGAAAATTGCCAAAGAGGTCACTCAAGTAGATTTACTACTACACGGAGTAGGCATATTGATTAATAAAACCGAATACACGGAAGAAGGCGTTGAGAAGGGTTTTGCCGTAAGTTATCTCTCACGATTCGCTTTTACGGAAGAGCTTCATAGACTCGACCTATTAACTCCGGGTACCGTAATGCTAAATATCGCAGCTTCAAGTCCTAAAGTACCGTCATCTCTGCAATTGGAATTTAACGACCTGGAGCAGGTGAAAACGCGAGTTGGTTTAAAAAGCCACGGTCAGGCACAACTTGCCAACGATCTCTTCACGGCGTTTGCCGCCGTCAGGTATAAGATTACTACGGTCGGCTACGGGCCAGGGAGTGTGGATACCAGCATACGACGAGAGCTGCCCAAACTCTTGATCTTACTCATGAAACCCTTTTTCTACTTTTCCACACGCAAACCAGAAAAGGTGGCAGAGCACTTTCTAGATATACTTGCCGGAGAACTGGACTTGGGAAAAGCAAATTTTTTCAACAAAAATGGGCGTTTCCCTATGGCCGAATTCGTTGCGGAGCCCAAAAGACAGGCAGACCTTTTGAACGTGAGCCATCTCATTTTGGAACAAATTACAAATCGTAAAAACAAAACCCTTAATTCATAATGCGTAGGTATTCAATGGCAATAAGGGCCCTTCATTAGTCGTCTGGAGCCAAAGGAATAGCGATGAAAATTAACCACCCACCGCTTTAAAATCTTACCCAACTTGCGTTAACTGCTTACCTTAGAAAATAGTAATGCTAGCCTCTCATTGATTGATCTCACAGTACTAGTCCGAGTGAGCTTAACAAAGCTAAACTGGGTATTCTGCAGGAGAGTAGGTGCTAAGGCCTTTATGCATAAATCCGCTTAATTCAGAAGCATAGGCCGCCCGCAGAAATAGGCTAGACTAAAGGGCTAGCCGTATACGGTGCATCTACGTATCTTCCAAAGCTATCGAAGAGCTTTTCCGTGATAAATCACTCTGAATTAGCATTAGCATTTAATTATTTATTGACGACCGTTCCTCAATGGCAGCCAAATTACATAAGTGCCTTCACCAGGTCCTTTGTGCTTACCAATAGTAACGCACGGCTAATTATACCTACACTAAAAAGAATAGAAGGTGAGGTTTATACACCCACTACTCAAACAAGTACGCTGGCAATATTTAGGTGCTTTGGAAAGTGAAGTTAGCTATGAATTTGTTGAATTACTCAAAATCCCTCTGACTATAACCACCTAAGGATGGAGTGACCGAAGTTTCAGACAAGCATGAGTAGTGGTTGACGATTTGGTGGTGTTGGTTGATTAAAATTTTTATTGCGCAATGAGTATAAGTAATTCGATGATCAGAAAACAATCCGGTTATGAAACCTATCGCGTTAATTATCAGAACGACTGTCATTTCGGGTAGTACTCCCCAGCAATCTATTTTCAGTAATGGGTCTAGAGGACGCTCCGGTGAGAAGGGTCAGGAAGTCATCGACTTAGTTGATCGAGATAAGGTCGCAGGCACACGAAGCACAATTTTCAACTCGAGACATATGAGTAGTTCCAATGAACGTAGACTTCCACTTGAAGAGGATCCGTTCAGCGGTAAAACTAATAAAAACGATTTCGTAAGTGCGAGAGAAGGAGACGAATTATCCTGGACCGGTGTAAGTCGTGTGCACCGTACGTGGACAGGGCTCAGGCTTTTGGTAGAAACTAAATGCTAAAGGTGGGACGAAATACTAAAGTCCTTTGGTTATGAAAATCGAGATTCTGTTTGGACTACTTTCGGCATTTTTCTCCATCACTAACTCATTTTGCCTGCAATCCTTTCGTGGTAATGATGACGACCTGTGCAGTACTTTACTTTCCGAGCGTATTCATATTGATACCTTATTTTCAGAGGACGAATTAGCGCTTATAGAGGAGATTAAACGCTCTTTTGAAGATAAAATAACCTCGGCGAATATAGATCTGGTCATGAAGTTTTGCTACCCCGAACTTACTCCGGTGTTGAATGAACACAAAAAGTCTCTGCAAAACATTTCAAAACAACTTTTTGATCGTTGCTTGCTCAAATACACCAAGTATGAAGAGAAGAAAGGGTTAAAAAAGCTAAAGTTTATCACAAGTCCCTTGCCATTTATTCTGCTTGTAGATGATCGCTTTGTTCATTTAATCAAACCATATTTCAGTTAAATCGCCTTTGCTGAAACCAAAAATCCATGAAGATCAAACTGAAGGTCAATTTGGTATAACTTTCAGAGAAAAAGTTGGAAAGACCGTTACCTCGAGTGGCTCGTTCCCCGACAATGCGAACAATTCCGCGTCCGCCAAGGGGCATACTAAGTCCTCCGGTAAAACCCGCATTGTTCAATCCGTCGTTATCCAAAAGTAGATAGGTTTGCTCCGCAAAAAAACCGAATCCATAACTCACACGGCTAAAGTAAGTCTCACTTTTATAATTAGGAAGTTTCTCAAAGCCCAAAGAAAACCGGCGGCTATCTCTTAACGCATAATCATTTCCGGATAAGGACGATTCCGACCACAAGTCAGTCTGAAAATCTATATTGATTTGATACTTCCCTCTGTGATTATAGTTAACACCTACACCAAACCCATGAGGTAGCAAGTAGTCATCCGAGTCGATAGTTTCGCGCGCCACACTGTCGATAGAGGTTGAACTGCCTGGTGCAGTTTCAGTTATCGTCAGTTCCCTAGCACTGGACAGATCACTCTTGAGATCATAGGTTGCACCAAGGATTAAGGTTGATTTGTCAAAGGGTATGCTATATTGAAGACCTAAATCCAATTTTACCGTGGTCAGGTAGTTTTGATCCTCTATTTTTAGATTGAAGTTCCTATCGAAACTATTGATCCGTTGATTGTTATTGATGGACCCAAAAATGTAAGAGAAGTGCGCGCCTAATGACAAGCGTTTACCCATGTTTCTACCGTATCCAAGGTAGGCTTCATTCAAGCCGCCAGATCCTTCGTAAAGTATTCTATAGGTACCTGGAATTCCATTAAAATCGTCTGTGCCAAAAATAAAATAATCTACATTACTGTACTGTCTCAAGCCAAATGAAGCACCAGACCTATCCCCTGTCTTAAATGCCATGGCCAAATAAGGAAACTCTAAGCCCAGTTGAAAGCCCGTGTCATCCCCATCGTCTCTTTGAGCAAAAGAAAAGCTTGTGCCAAACTCATTCAAAAAGTTGAAGGGATATCCAATCGAACTGTAAGCGGCAGGATTCAAATTATTAATTGAAAATCCACTTCTGCCGGCAATGCCTGTACCGCCAGTTATCAGCTGTTGACTTAGCCCTTTATTATTGATATCCCCCACTCCGAAATAGGTATAGGGAGAGCCAGGGGCTTGTTGTCCATTAGCGAAGACGGGCAACAAAATTAGTCCAACAACGAGCAATACGTATTTCATCAGAATGCGAATAGCATGACCTATTAATATTCTAAACTATTCTCTCTTCGATTACTAATTAAATTGGGTTAGATCAATAGTACAATGAGATCAACGTACAAGGGTATCTAATCAATAAATGTGGCTGTGCGTTATTCGATGAATTTCATTACTCTCAATAGCCGTTTTATTTAACGAATTGGCTGATTGGTTGAATAAATTTCACCTGAAATCGCAATCCTCGTTGCTTTGACGTTGTGGATGTACATTACCGTCAGTTTACGAAATGTCAAGATGTCTAAAACACTCTCCGATAGTACTCATTTTTGCTTTTACGAGATGTAGTTTTCCAACTCCGCTCGGAGAGGATATTGTACAAAGCGAAGTATTAGATATTGTATTTATCGATACTTTGGGAGTCAGATTGTCAACTGTGCTATTTGATTCTATTCCCACTTCAAACAGGCAAAGACATTTAATCGGACACCATACCGATGAATATTTTGGCACAGTAACGTCGTCAGTTTACACTCAATTCTCATTAGAATCACTTGATCTTCCTGGTGAAACTGCCACTTATCAATATACTGAACTTGAGTTAATTCACGATGATTACTATCACTACGACACCACCCTACTGTTCGGTCTTTATATTCATCAACTCCTGGAGGAAATGGAGTTGAACGAAGAAAATTACCTGAGCAACCTTAGCGAGTTTGACTTCAAGCGAGATACACTACTTGGCAAAATCAGCACTCAGCTCCGTCCGCTAAGTAATAGGGAGATCCTTGTGGACATCGACGACGAGTACGCAAAAACTATATTCAACGCTGCTTTGGAGCTCAGTGAGAGTGATTTCAGAAGTGAATTCCAGGAATTGTTCCCGGGCCTCGTCATTCGGCCGGATACTACTACCAATGGTGCTTTCTACGGGTTTTCACCTCAGAGTCAATTAATTATTCATTATCGGGAATCCGGCGAAGATGAGGAACTGGTATTGCCATTAAACGGACTTCGGTTTAACCAAATACAAAATAACAGAAGCGAAGCTAATCTCAGGGAACTGAATACTATTCGAGAAGACGTAACTTCCACCACTACCGCTAATCAAGCCTATATGCATAACGGTGTGGGTATTGCTATTAAGGTGGAGATACCCTTTTTAAGAGACATTAGATCCGTATTGCAATCAAATTTTATCACCGAGGCGAACCTGATTTTAAAGCCTGTGAAATCAACCTATTCCAATGAAAATCCCCTCCCTCAAGCATTAATATTTAGTGAAGTAGATAAACTTAACCGGATCGAACAAAGGATAAACGCTCAAGGCGGTTTATTTATTGATGCCGAGTTCGATGAGGACACTGAGTACAGAATTCAGATTACTGATTTCATACAAGAAAAAATTGATGAGGTGGCCCTTGATGAACAATCCATTCTAGTAGAAGGGTCTCCTGAGACCCGAGGTATTACGGTCGAGCAACTGATTGTAGGAGACCGGTTTGGCGAATACGAAGCGAAACTAGAGCTCTTTATTTTGGATTACATAATTGAAAACTGATGAACGAGAAGAGGAAAACTAACCGATGGTTAATGTACCTGGGCGTATGTAGTATACTGTCTGTAGTAGCATGCGGTGATGATGACGAGGAAGATGATTTTATTGGAAACTGGGTCGAAAGATCAGACTTCGAGGGGATCAGAAGATCCAGCGCAGTAACTTTTACGATAGATAATTTCGCCTACGTAGGTACGGGTTTCAACGGCGAGGAAGATGAATACTATCAAGATTTTTGGAGATATAGCGTAGCTCAGAATTTTTGGCAAGTAATAGCCCCTTTTCCCGGTGTAGCACGGAGCGCCGCTGTGGCCTTCAGTATTAATGGCCTCGGGTACGTAGGAACAGGATATGATGGAGATGATGATCTCAAAGATTTTTACAGGTATGATCCAAGTACGAATACTTGGAGTCCCATTGCCGACTTTACCGGTAGTGCCCGTCGGAATGCGCTTGCTTTTTCAGTGGGAGGTAAGGGTTATGTGGGTACCGGTGACGATGGTAATACATTGAAGGACTTCTACGAATATGACCCTCAAACCGACACCTGGTCGCAAATTCCAAGCATAGGAGGTAGCAAACGGGAGAATGCAACCGCCTTTGTCATTGGACAATTCGCCTATGTGGGAACTGGTTCGGATAATGGTCGGACAGAAAGGGATTTTTGGCGGTTCGATCCTACGCTCCTCCCGGATTTCCCATGGGTAGAATTAACCGACCTGGACGAGGATGATGAATACGAGATAGTGCGAGAAAATGCTGTAGGTTTCGCAGCCAATGGGTTGGGCTATATAGCTACCGGAACCCGGGGTTCCGAAACTACCAGCATTTGGGAGTACGATCCCGACATGGATTCATGGCTGGAGAAAACTCCCCTTGAAGGCGGTTCCAGAAGAGATGCAGTGGCGTTTACTTTAAGCGGAAGACCATTCGTAGCCACCGGAAGGATCGGAAGTTCGTATTTTGACGATATTTGGGAGTTTGAACCCTTTAAAGAGGAGGATGAGGACGATTAACGATAAATGCTATAGGTAGCTAAGCCAATGTCGAGAAAGCAATACCGTATACTAATACACATTTTGGCGGTTATACTGGGTTTTACTCCGCCATTTTTCTTACTTCTCACCTCAGACCTAAGCAGTAATAGTATAATTCCAATCTTGATTGTATGCTGTGCATCTCTACCACTTTACATCATCAACATAAAATACTTCATACCCAAACTTCTGAAGAGAGGGAAGCACATGCAGTACTTCCTGGCTTTAATGGCCACGATGATCATTTATATTATCATTTTCAAAATCACCATTCCTTTTGATTTAAGGAGAATCCAAGTCGTACGACTTGAAGGTGAACCAATATCTTTACCTGGATTTCCAATTCCACCCATGATTCCGTTTACACTTATGATGTTGATTGGAACGACGCTGGAAATGCTTCTGGCTTATGAAAATCGAGGTAAACTCATAGAAAAGACGCAAACTGAAAAAGTAAAAGCAGAACTTTCGTTTCTAAAATCTCAAATTAATCCTCACTTTTTTTTCAATACGTTGAATAGCATCTATGCGCTAGCGGCCATAGACAGTTACAATACCCAAAGGGCTATTTTATTACTTTCAAATCTCATGAGGTATCTTTTATATGAGAGCAACGTAGATAAGGTGTCCTTGACGAAAGAAATCCAGTTTATACATGACTTTATCGGACTTCAAAAACTCCGGGGCTCAATGAAGCATGAAAGGAACGTAGATTTCTCGTACGAGGGTAATATTGAAAAATATGAAATAGAACCCTTGCTCTTAGTTCCTTTTGTTGAAAATGCATTTAAACACAGCCATTCTTACGACAAAAGAACCTCGATAGTAATATCGATTTCTGTAAAAAAAAGTAAAATCATGATCTTTAAATGCTCAAATTGCATAGGCGAACAAAAAGAACAAATAGAAGAAAACTCAGGGATCGGTTTGGAAAACGTGAAACGGCGACTCGCCCTTATTTATCCGAATGCGTATAACTTATCTGTAGTAAAATCGTCCAATACTTTCGATGTTATCTTAACCATTAATAATGAAGTGCATAGCCGTTGACGATGAACCCCTGGCCTTAAAAGTAATTGCTGACTACGTGCAAAATGTGCCTTTCCTTGAACTTATTGATACTTTTGAAAATCCGTTCGAAGCGTTACAGGTAATTAACAACGAAACGATCGACATTGCATTCATTGATATAAATATGCCGGGGTTAACCGGTATACAACTCGTGAAATCGCTCAAAAAAGTACCCAATCTGATCTTTACCACCGCCTACTCCGAATATGCTATAGAGGGCTTTGAACTGGATGCTACTGACTATTTATTGAAACCTTTTGGTTTTGATCGATTTTTAAGGGCGGTTAATAAAATCAATCAAACCCTCCCTACCCCGGCCACTTTTGAGGAACCTTCCCAAAATGCATTATTTGTACAGTCGGAACATCGAATGGTGAGGTTAAACACTGAAGATATCTACTACATAGAAGGGTTTAAGGAATACGTTAAAATTCATACTGACGAAAAGCATCCCTTGCTTACTTTACGAAGCCTAAAATCGCTTGAAGTGCAATTAAAACCCAATCGATTTATCCGGATCCACAAGTCATATCTAATCTCTATGGATAAGATCCAAGAAATTCGAAACGGGAAAGTAAAGGTGCGAGAAAAATACCTACCCATAGGTGATAGCTATAAAAAACGCTTTAACGCCCTAATTTTAGGGAACTAGTCGATGGTCAAAACGTCTATCGTAAACTCTTGCTCCAAGCTTGAAACGGCAGATACTGAGAAGTGGCCGAGTACTCTCACCTCATTGCTACTAGTTACTATATTTGTTCTTAGGTTAGAGGGTGGAGCAGCAAAGAGCTGGGCAAAACCTCCCTCAATATCTGTTTGTATAGCGAGCTCAGTCATGTAATCGAACGTGTCGTTAGTAATAGAATGCAGCTCAACTCTGACGAGATCTCCCAATTCATAGCCTTCATCCAAATCATCAGGGTTTATACCCAGCTTAATTGGTACAATGAAAAAATCTCCGTCAATTGAAGCACCGGAACTGGTACCAGCATCAAAAGCTAAGTTAATTTCGGCAGGTTCATCCAGGAAATCTCCATTTTTAAACGCCTTTACCCAATAACTGTCACCTTCGCCTAGGAAATCTTTCGCAAAAAATTCGGCCTGGTAGTCGTCGTCATCAGCCTGGGGACCGATGGCCTCGATGAATCGGATGCTATCTACTGTTGGGACTCTATTCATCGTAGATGACGAGGTGTACGTCACATTATCATAATTTATATCTAATACGTAAGAAGAACCTACTGTTCCAAAAGTATCGCTATCCGAGGATGGAATCCATTCGTAAATGCCTGGCTCTTCTAAATTCTCAGTAAATGAAAAAGTAATATCTTGAGTCGCATCAGTCACTGTAACTACCGCGCCTGATGCGGGCTCGTAGGCATCATTTTGAAAATAGGGTTGGGAGAAATAAAGTACAATTTGCTGCTCTTCGTTAAGATCGTTGAGGAAGGCATCAATGGATAAGGTGGGAATGCTTTCGTCCAGATCCACCTCAATCTCGCTTTCACAAGCTATAAGCAGAAAAGTCAAAAAAATCGGAAATATACTTCTCATATTTTCAAAATTTGAAATTGTAGGATATGGAGGGAACAATGCTTCCAAGCACTGAAAATTGATACGCCTGGGTATCAGGGCCCTGCCCTAACGTGGGTTGTACATCTGTTTCGGCAAAGTATATGGAAAATGGATTTTCCCGAGCGTAAAGATTGTAAAGACCAAAGGTCCAATAGTCTCGGTTTTTTCTCTCCTTGCCGTTTTTGTTGAACTTCTTTCCCTGGAGTGTCATGGATAGGTCAAGACGATGATAATTGGGGATCCTCACGTCATTCCTGGCCTGATAGTCATTGTGCGGAACCGTATACCCCTGTACCTCATAACGTGAGGTTGGAAAAGTCGTGGGCGTGCCTGTGGTAAAAGTGAAGTTTGCCGAAAAAGATATACGCTCACTATAGTCGTAAAACCCTACAAGTTTAAAATTATGAGTCTGATCGAAGCGATTCGGATACCAATCCCCGTTATTGATCCCTTCAATTTGAAGTTCCGAACGCCCTAAGGTATAGCTTAGCCAGCCATTGAATCTCCCTGTGTTCTTTTTCAAATAAAACTCAACCCCGTAGGCCCTTCCCTCTCCACTTAAAACCTCTCCTTCAATAAATTCATTTAGGAGCAAATCTGCACCATCGATGTAATCAAGTTCATTTTGCGTATTTCTGAAGTATCCTTCTACTGAAAATTCATAGTCCTGACGTTGTCCAAAATTTCGAAAATACCCCAAAGCAAACTGGTCGCCTATCTGCGGGTCAATGTTGTTCGTACTGGGTGTCCAAACGTCTAAAGGTATAGAAGCAGTGGTATTAGAAACCAGATGAATGTATTGAGCCATCCTGTTGTAACTGGCTTTAACGGACGAAAATAAATTTAATTGATATCGAAATGAAAGTCTTGGTTCAAGCGTATAGAATTCTTCTATTACTTCACCATCCCCTACTTCTGTTTCACTTATTACTTCGGGTCTTATCCCGGGGGTGACTTCCTCATACTCGTAGACCGTAGTAGCACCTAGGTATCTAAAAGATGATAATCTTAACCCATACTCTGTGGAAAGCTTTGAAGTAATAGTTTGCTTATTTCCAATATAAACAGAAGCCTCCACGCCACGCTTATCGTCTAAACTAATATCAGTACCACTGCCCTCGCTTACAGCACTAGCTTCCGCCGGACGAAAGCGATACATAATCAGATCTCCTCCGAAGGACAACTCATTTTTGGGATTAACAAAGTAAGTAAACTCAGGCTTCAGATTGTAAGTCTCAATGTGAGACTCCCATTCAAATAGGTTATCACTGTTTTGCTCAAAGGCCAGCTCGTAGTCATAATTGCTGTAAAGCGCCGTTAAATTGAAAAAGATCCTGTTGTTGATTAACCGGTTCCACCGTAGAGTCGCTGTCTGGTTGCCCCAGGAAAACCCTTGGTCGTCATCAAAGTTGAAAACGTCGCGGCCAAGGTATCCTGACAGATATATCCTGTTCTTATCGTTAATATTATAGTTTACCTTACCCGTAAGATCGTAGAAAAAAAGAGAGGCATCATCAAGTACCGGAGCAGCCAGAACATCGATATAAGATCGCCTTCCGGCCAAAATGAAAGAGGCCTTATCTTCCACAATAGGAGCTTCAACAGCCAGTCGACTGAAAATCAAGCCCACGCCACCGTTGGCTTCAAATTCTTTGGCATTACCTTCTTTCATCCGTACATCCAATATGGATGAAATTCTTCCGCCGTATTTAGAAGGTACACCCCCCTTAAAAAGTTGAACATCCTTTACAGCGTCGGGATTAAAAACCGAAAAGAATCCAAATAAATGTGATGAGTTGTACACGGGAGCTTCATCCAGCAGTACCAAGTTCTGACCTACACTACCACCCCGCACGTTAAAGCCGGAAGCGCCCTCCCCGACGGTACTCACTCCCGGAAGCAGCTGCACGCTTTTTACAATGTCTACCTCCCCTAGTAATGCGGGCATCTTCGAGATCGTTTTCATATCAAGCTTAGCTACCGACATTTGCACCTCAGTCACATTTGCATCTTGAGCTTCTGCGGTTACCACTACCTCCTGAAGCTGAGTATCGCTGGCGGTCAATTCAATATTAATAGTTTGATCACCAGATGCTTCAACGGTGCGAGTAACCGGAAAATAACCGACGTAGGAATATTCGATCGTATAAATCCCAGAAGGTACTGTAACCGAGTAAAATCCATAAACATTCGATATAGACCCGGAACCCAACTCTTTGATCACTATTGTAGCGCCGATAAGATCTTCGCCGTTGCTCCCATCCTTGACATACCCATTGATGACCGCTTTATTTTGTCCCCACAAAGAGACTGTCAGTGATAAAAGCGCTATGGAAAAAATTGTCTTGCGTTCCATTACGGCCATAAATTAGTAAGCAAAACAACACTCTACAGTTGTGACCGTTATTTATTCTCAACGAGTAAGCTAATTATATCAACTAAATAGCCCATAGGTACAATTACCTAAAACACATTTGTGAACTTCGCACCGCAATGTGTTCATAACTCCACAGGGAAAGTTGAGATAAGTAGCTGTAGTCAGTCATTGTCACGGAGAATAATCTTAAAAAAAGTAGCTGTTGAAATGGAAGTATGGATTGGATTTATCTCACCCTCAGTCGCTGACCCAAATGGAGTAACCGGAGATGTTTCTCACCTTAAATCATTTTATCTAGCTTCTTAATCAAGAGTCTCCAGCTCATTAA
>JBCCIX010000058.1:0-13781 GCA_039028075.1 Bacteroidota bacterium
CAACATTTCAAGTCATCCTTCCTGCGTCAGGATGACTTGCCTTTTTAGAAAACCTCTTTTGTGGGTTTTGAGGGATTCGAACCCCCGACCCCCTCGGTGTAAACGAGGTGCTCTGAACCAACTGAGCTAAAAACCCTAGACTCTTTTTTCGCTCTTTTGCAAAACGGAACGCAAAAGTAGTACAGTTTTTGTTTATTCCAAATCTCGTGGTTTTGAAAACTCCAAAATTTAATCATACCAGGTGCGTTAAATGTTTGTCGTACAAAACGTGTAGATTTCGGATGGGATCAAATCCTATTTTTTAAGCTACGGGCCAGTGAAAAAGATCCTCAAAAAAATAGCACTTTATAGCATGCTCTTGGTGATAACCCTAGTTACTGCCACCGCTATTGCCACCTATTTATATAAAGACCAACTGATAGATCATTTTATCCGTGAAGCTAACAAAAGTCTCGACACTCCTATCCACGTTGAGAAGATATCGGTATCCGCTTTTGACAACTTTCCGCAAATCACACTTTTGTTTGAAGGAGTCGTCATCGAAGAAAGTTATCCAGACAGTAGCTATCCTCTCCTGGAAACAGAAAAGTTAGGGTTTACTTTCAATGTGTGGGACTTAATAGAAGGTAAATATCTGGTTGAAGAAGTCCATGTCACCGATGCCAAATGCCACCTTAAACTCGATGAATCCGGAAGAATCAACTACTCTATTTTTAAATCAAAAGATGCCAAGGGCCATGAAAAAGTAGCGTTTGACCTCTCAAAAGTACTTTTGGAAAATGTAGAATTTAAGTACTCCAGCGAGATCAAATCAATCCGTCTTGAAATTCATGCTAAGGACGCAGAAGCTAGCTTAGTTGCAAGAGATGATTTATATGCCATAGATACCAAAGGCAACTTCTATATCCATACCATTACCGTGGCAAACCGGGTGTGGGCTACGCAAAAAGAACTTGATTTAAATGCTCAAATAGCCTACCACGATAGTCTTAAATCAGTAACTTATTTCTCTGAAGATTTCAACCTAGCTAAGGCTAAATTTTTGGTAAGTGGCTCCTATGATTTTTTGGACAAACAGAAAATTGATCTTAATGTGTCCGGAAAAAACACAAATATTCAAACACTTTTAACTCTCCTTTCGGCTAAGGATCAATCTCGTTTTGAAAAATACCGGAGCACTGGAAAAGTATATTTTGACCTGTCATTCAACGGAGAAATCTCGGCAAAGCGATCTCCTGCTCTTACCATTGATTTTGGATTAAAGAATTGTAAATTAGTCTATCCTGAGAATAACGTAGCTATCACAGAGGCCTCAGCCGTAGGCAATTTCACGAGTACCGACCTTTCGAAACCCTCCACTTACCAGCTAAAGTTGAGAGAGACCCAGGGGAGGCTTGAAAAACGACCCTTCCAGGCCAATCTGGATTATACAAATTTTGACAACCCATATCTGAAGTTAGACCTTGAAGGAGATTTTGATATTAATTCAGTTTTCAATTTTTATGAGTTGAGAGAATTAAAGGAGGCTGAGGGCGATTTGCTTATCAATATGAGTTTTGAGGGTAAGCTCAATGATCTCAAATCAAAATCCGGCACCAAAAGCTTTAAAACTTCCGGGGATATTCTTATGAAAGATGTATCGCTTTCCCTGCACACGCTCCGGCTTCCCCTTAGCGCGTTAAAAGGAAATCTCTTATTTAATAATAACGATCTGGCACTGTCCGAGGTACAAGGATATTTAGGCAGCAGTCATTTCAAGCTTAACGGCTTTTTCAAAAATATTCTGGCGTATATATTTTTTGAGAATGAACCCGTAGGTATTGAGTCGCAACTTGAATCTGATTTCATAAATATGGACGAATTGCTAAGCAGCGACGGTGAAACTTCGGACCAATCAGATTACGTATTTTCTCTTTCGCCCAAGCTGCGTCTCAAGTTTAATTGTAATGTAAAGGCGCTTCAATTCAGAAGGTTGAACGCCAGAAGTATTATCGGCAATCTGAAAATCAAAGATCAATTGGCTTTAACCGATAGACTTTCTTTCAGAACAATGGGTGGTACAATTGATATGGCTGGCCTTGTAGATGCTCGTAATCAAAAGGATATAAAAGTAAATACTTCCTTTTCGCTTGATCATCTCAACATCGACAGCATTTTTTATGTGTTCGAAAACTTTAATCAGAGCTTTTTAGAAGATCGCCATCTTAAAGGTAAGGTACAAGCAGAAGTAGATGCTTCCATGGATTTTGACGAAAGCCTGGACCTCTTCGCGGAAACACTTACCTCCACCATATCTACGAGCATACAAGGCGGCCAATTAAACAATTTTGAACCCCTGCAACGCTTGGATAAGTATTTAGACGAGGACGGCTTAAGCAAATTAGAATTCTCAGAGTTAAAAAATGATATCTTTATTGAGAATAAAATAATTTACTTACCGGAAATGACGGTTGGGTCGAACGTTACCGATATACAAATCAGCGGCACGCATACCTTTGATCAAAAGATTGACTACCGAGTAGTTGCTCCGCTAAGAAGTAAGAAGAAGATTGACAAAGACGAGGCGTTTGGAGCGATAGAGGACGATGTGGAAGGAAAAACCATGCTCTATTTAAAAATACTGGGAACTACTTCTGACTACAGAGTTCTTTACGACAAAGAAAGTGTGAAGAACAAAATCCTAAGCGACCTGAAGAAAGAAGTGCAAGAATTAAAAAAGGCTTTTAAAGAAAAAGGATTAAAGAAAGAGCAAACCGTTGAGCTTGAAGAGGATGACTATTTTGATTGGGATGAAGATGGTGATAACTAATGGATAAGGAGACCTTCAAAGGTATATTTGATCAGTATTATGAAGTGATCCGAAATTTCTTGTACTATAAGCTAGGCGATATCGATCAAGCGGAAGATATTGCCCAGGAAGTTTTTATTAAAGCCTGGAATAAGCGTGACGAAATTGTACTGTCAACAGTAAAAGGCCTGTTATATACCATAGCTGGCAATTTGGCCATTAACCATTTCCAGAGTGCTAAAAAGAAATATGAATTTAAGCTGGAAGATGAAGAAAGCTCTACTTCGGAGACTCCTGAATATCACTTGGAGCAACGAGAGTTTGCACAAAAACTAAATGAAGTATTGGATCAGCTACCAGAGAATCAGAGAGTAGTATTCTTAATGAACCGAATAGATGATCTCACCTACTCACAAATCGCCGACCGGCTGGCCATAGGTGTAAAAGCGGTAGAGAAACGGATGCATGGTGCATTAAAGTTTTTAAGGGAACATATAACTCAGAACATATGAACAAAGACAAGTTCATAAAAGAATGGATGGAGGGGGCTATTACTAAGGAAAGGATTAAGGCACTTAAAAATGACCCTGAATACAGCGAAGTGATCGCTGAGCTCGAAACTATTTTCGCTGCTACGAATAAAATAATACCGCCACAAACGAAGAACAAAGCGCAGGCTTGGGAAGAAATAGCGGATAAGCTGGTAGAAGATGAAGCACCCCTCCCCAAAAAAGGTAGAGTAATAAAGCTAAATCAGCTTGTACCTATCGGTATTGCTGCAGCCATTACCCTCCTGCTCATCGTATACTTTCTGCAACCAGCTGAGACCTTATTTACAACACCGTCCGGTGAACAAAGGACGTACAGCCTCCCCCAAGGAACGGAAGTTTTTTTGAATGCTGAAACCTCTCTTTCTTTTGACACGTCTAACTGGGAGAAAAAACGTACGGTCACGCTCAAGGGAGAAGCCTATTTCAAAGTATCAAAAGGAGGGCCCTTTATTGTAAAAACCAACCAAGGGACTATCGAAGTTTTAGGAACGAATTTCAATGTTTTTAATCGCCACGATATGCTAGCTGTATCTTGTTTTGAAGGTAAAGTCAAATTGATTGCTTCTGAATCGAAAGCGATTATCTTGAAGGCCGGTCAAACCTCAAAAATTACTCGAGGTAATATGGATGCGCCAAAAGAATTTGATCTTCAGAAAACCGCCACCTGGCGTGAAGGAGAGTTTTACTACGAAGAGGTTCCTTTTCACTTAGTAGTAGAGGAGTTTGAAAGGCAATATAATCTAAAGGTCGTTTCCGATACGCTGACCAGCAGGCCTTACACAGGCTACTTTAGCAATAAAAACCTTCAGGAAGCGATGAAACTACTATTCCCACCCATGTCTTACACGTACGAAAGGAAAGGGTCATCCGTCGTTATCAAATGATGTTGAGGTGGCTTATAGCAGTGTTTTTTCTAGCTGTTTGTTCTTCAGTTTCCCAAGCTCAGTCACTTGATAGTCTAAAAATCAGCGGAAGCTATGAACAGATACCACTCGTAAATATTTTAAAAGAATGGCGCAAAGCATACAACCTTAAAATCGCCTATGATACGGAACTTATCGCCAACCTCAAAGTGAGTGCAGAGTTTGTCAATGAGCCCGTTGACCGGGCACTGGGCAATCTCTTGCGGGAAACTACTTTAGATTTTATCACCGTTAACAATAAGATTGCCATTATACCTAAGACGAATGAAAAAGTGCCTCCTGAAAATACCGCACGCAAAAATATCTCAATAAAAGGGGTGGTAAAGGACGTAGCTACGGGCGAAACGCTTCCCAACGCCACCATACGAATTGCTGGCACCTCAAAAGGTACTGCCAGCAATGTCGATGGTTTCTTCTCACTGCTCAATACCCCCAGTGATACTTCTACTTTACATATAAGCTACCTCGGATACATGTCCAAAAAGATCCGGCTTACTCCGGAAATGAACCTGCAGAACCTGACTGTGAACTTGCAGACGGAGGTGAAGCTGCTGGAAGATATAACGGTATCGGATACCTATAATAAGTCTATGGAAGTGACGGATATCGTGAGTAAAACCGCGTTTAACCCACGATCCATGACATCACTGCCGTCGTTAGGAGAGTTAGATCTGTTTAAAACGATACAACTTATGCCTGGCGTGAGCGGCGAAAATGAATCTTCAGCCAATCTCATTATCCGTGGAAGCCTTCCTAGCCAAAATCTGGTGCTTCTCGATGGATTTACCATTTATCATCTGGATCATTTCTTTGGCTTATTCAGTGCCTTGAACCCCGATGTGGTAAAGGATGTTCAAGTTTTCAAAGGAGGGTTTGAATCAAAATATGGAGGTCGCGTCGGAGGTGTAGTTGATATTGTCAGTAAATCTGGAAATACCAATAAACCAACGCTAAATGTAGGCCTTAATCTAATCAGTGCACGAGCTACGTATGAAACACCTATCGGCAAAAAGTTCAATATGCTGGTTTCACTGCGAAGAGCGTTTACTGACGTTATCCAAAGTGGTCTTTACAATAAATTATTTAACATAGCCCGTAGAAATGATGAGCAATTAGCGCGGCCATTAGATAATCCCCAGTTAGATGAAATACAGCCTGATTTTTTCTTCACAGACTTCAATGGTAAATTCAGTTACAGACCTACTGATCGCGATATAGTTTCTCTGAGCCTATACGCAGGAGCAGATAATCTCACCGGCAATACTACTACGCGTATCGATGATGGACAGGTGCCAGTGTTTTTTGAAGAAACGTTAAATGAGTTAACTGAATGGGGAAATAATGGATTAAGCCTTAAATGGGGGCGTCAGTGGGATGCTATGCATTACTCTAACCTAAGGATATCCGGAGGCAATTTTTTTAGAGACTATGCCTTCAACTACGCCTCCGAACTCAATATTGCCGATTCGGTGACCTTATTTGAGGTCAACTTCCGTCAGGAAAACACTATAGACGATATTAATCTGAGTTTTGATAACGAAATTTTGATTAATGATAGGCTACGGCTTGATGCCGGTATTTCTATCGTCAATCATGAAATCAGTTACAGAACCTTCCTGGGCGATAGCATTGTAGGGGATGATAGTAATCAAGGTACTATTTCGAGTTTCTACACTACCATCAAAGCAGATATAACCCCGAAATTATCTGCCTCTATAGGTGCCCGGCTCAACTATCATGAGGCAAATGATCAGTCGTACAATGCGCCCAGGATAGGGCTCAGCTACAAAGTTTCTGAATCTCTCAACCTAAAATTAGGGCTGGGAAAATACCATCAATTCGTAAACCAGATCGTGTATGACGATCCCTACCGGGGTAATCAGAATTTTTGGGTCTTTTCAAATGATGAAGGTGCACCTATCGTTGAATCTGATCATCTGATTGGAGGTTTTACCTACGAGTGTAATGGCTTTCTCCTTGATATAGAAGGTTATGTAAAAGACCTCAATGGGCTAGTAGAATTCAATCTTGTCCCTTTTTTTAATTCTGACAATTTAGACGATGTCGGCTTTCTTGTGAACGGATCGGGTAGAATGAGAGGGTTAGACTTTTTAGTTCAAAAGGAAGTAGGGAAGTACAAAGGCTGGATAGCCTACTCATGGGCTAAATCAGAACAGTCATTTGCTCAAGTAAATGACGGAGAGTATTATCCTTCGCTACAAGACCGTAGGCATGAGCTAAAATTTATAAATATATTCAATACCGGAAGGTGGCATTTTTCATCATCATGGATCTATGGTAGCGGTAGACCTTACGCCGAATTCGAAGTAAGTTATCTTACTGATGATAACGGTTTGGTGACAGATTTTGCAGTTGCTAAAACCAATACAAATGCCGCACGATTACCCGATTATCATCGTCTGGACCTTTCTGTAGCTTATGATTTTAGTTGGAATGATAACCGAGGACAAGCCGGATTATCCGTATTCAACGTTTACGGACGTAGAAACCTCAAAACCAGAAGACTCAACGTGGCGGAACTTCAGGCGGCCCTTGAAACCACAAATCAGCCTGAAGCCACTTATCGTGATCTGGTTCTTATAGATTTTACGCCCTCAATTTTTGTGAACTTCACGTTTTAAGCCTTTCATTTTCCATGTTTTGAATACCAAATGCCAAATTTTTTAAAAAATTCGGTAGGGTAACCCGAGGCATGACTTGTACACAATGTACACGTCATGAATCAGAGAGGAAATAAGATTGAGCAAAGTCAAAAGATCCTGGATCTGGCCTCTAAACTGGAGGTGCCCTCTACAAAGAAGGGGGCTGAGGTTTGGCCTATAATTTCATCGAAACTTACCAGCCGCTCAAAACTTATCAAACTCAGTGGTTGGATGAAAATCGCAGCCAGCATAAGTCTAGTATACATTACCACATATTTACTTTATCAAACCCATAACGTAACCGTTATTACGTCTAAGGCGCAACAGAAGGAAGTTGTACTTCCCGACCGCTCCAAAGTTCTGCTTAATGCTGAAAGTAAACTGCATTATAACAAGCTGACATGGGCTTTAGATCGGTCGCTAACTTTTGAAGGCGAGGGTTACTTTGAAGTTGTGGAAGGAAGTGCATTTACAGTAAATAGCACAAACGGAACTACGCGAGTGCTGGGTACCAGCTTTAATATCTACGCAAGGGCTGGTAACTATGAAGTGAGCTGCTCCAGCGGAAGAGTACAGGTAGACATTCCGAACAGGTCGCAACGGGTATTGGACCCCGGTCTATCTACCAGTAATTCTGATGAATCGACTAACCCAATCCCATTTGAAAAAAGCCGCGTACTGGGTTGGAAAAAGGGTGAATTTTATTTCGAATCACAACCTTTAGCGGACGTACTCGCCACCGTAGAGCGGCAGTATGATGTCAAGATAATCTCTCAGCAAACAGATTTAAAAAGGCGCTACACAGGCTTCTTTACCAATAAGGATATTGATGAGACCTTAAAGGTAGTATGCCTGCCTATGGGACTGAACTACGAACTCCTCGATGCAAAAAATATTAAAATCTATAAAACCAAAATGTTTAATTAAAAATGAATGTAACTATGAAAACTCAATTAAAAAATGGACTATGTGTAATAGCCTTTGCTGCTTTTACGCTTTTCGCTTGTGAGTCGGAAGAATCCTTCCAACCCAACCAAAATGCCATTGTGGAACAGACTACCCAACAAGTACTTCTACAGGAAGGCCTTAATTCACTTACCGGCATTGGTTTTGTTTACGGTAACTTTGAAGATCTGGGATTTAATAAACTTTCCAGCCTAGGGCGTTCGAAAGGGAAGATAGCAAATGGACGATCTGCAAATGATGATACCTGTACGTTGCTAACTGTTAAAGAAAATGCTGATGGCAGCTACTCCTTGATCTTGGATTTCGGTGAAGAAGGTTGTGTCGATGATGAAACCTTGATCAAAGGGTCAGTGACGTTTACAGGATATGAAACCGATACTACGGGAACGTTAAAAGTAGAATTTACCAATTTTTCCGAGGAACCTGCTGATGGCTCAGCGGATAACGAACCCTTTGTGATCAACGGTAGCTACGAAGGAAGTTTCGCCTGGAACCCCGAGGCTGGATTCATTTACGCTGAATCATATCAACTTGATGTTCAACTGAATTACGAAGATGGCACAGTTGAAAATGTCGTAGCGAACGGGCACGCTTTGGCCAATGATGAAACCTACATAGTCAGAATCCATAACGTTGACGGAACCAATAGCTCAGGTGATCAATATCTTTCTGAGGTGATAGAAACGTTAGTATATGACCTCAGATGTGAGTCAGATATATTCGTCAGCGGAGTTCAGGAATTCTCATTTAATAAAGATTCTGCTACCGTGGACTATGGCGAAGGCAATTGCGATAATATTTTGACGATATCAGCCCCTGGCTTCACTGTCGTTATCGATTTAGATGAATACAGAGATTCCTAACGAGTTTAGCTATCGTTAGAAAGGGCTGGAGATCTTCAGCCCTTTCATTTTCTTATGTAGCCTTCAAAATCATTATGGTCTTTTTGGAAAAGCTCCTCTTGAGATAGTGATTTAAAGTACTCGTAAGTGATTTTTAAACCGTCACGTCTTGAAACGTTGGGTTCCCAACTCAGTAAGTCTCTGGCCTTATCGATATTAGGCTGTCGTTGCAATGGATCATCCTTAGGTAATGGCCTGTATACTATTTTTTGATCCGTACCCGTGAGATTGATGATCTCATCAGCAAATTCTTTAATCGTGATCTCGTCTGGATTACCAATATTTACAGGATGCGGATAATCACTCAGTAAAAGTCTATAAATACCCTCAATGAGATCGTCCACATAACAAAATGACCTGGTCTGATGCCCATCACCAAAAACGGTAAGGTCCTCTCCGCGCAGGGCTTGACCAATGAAAGCAGGTAACACCCGACCGTCATTTAACCTCATTCTGGGACCATAGGTATTAAAGATTCTCACGATCCGTGTTTCTAAACCATGATAGGTATGATAGGCCATAGTCATAGCTTCCTGAAAACGCTTGGCCTCGTCATAAACCCCTCTGGGACCTACACAATTAACATTTCCGTAATACTCTTCTGTTTGTGGGTGAACATCGGGGTCTCCGTACACTTCTGAGGTTGATGCTATCAACATTCTAGCGCCTTTAGCCTTGGCTAAACCGAGCAGGTTATGGGTACCTAAAGAGCCCACTTTGAGCGTCTGTATTGGAATTTTAAGGTAATCAATTGGGCTTGCCGGCGAAGCAAAATGAAGAATATAGTGCAATTCACCTGGTACATGCACAAATTTCGATACATCGTGATCATAAAACTCAAACGCTTTAAGCTTAAAGAGATGCTCTATGTTTTTTAGTGAACCGGTAATGAGATTGTCCATGGCCAGCACACGGTAGCTTTCCTTAATGAATCTGTCACATAAATGCGAGCCCAGAAAGCCAGCAGCACCTGTAATAAGTACGGTCTTTTTATCCATTAATAGTAGCTCTACCTATACTAAAGTAAGTAAATCCTAATCTATCCATATCATCCAAAGAGTATAGATTGCGACCATCAAAGATCACTTGCTTTGAAAGACCTTCCTTTACCCTGTCGAAGTCCGGAGTTCTAAATACCGGCCACTCCGTAGCTATAAAAAGAGCATCTGCCCCATCTGTAGCTTCGTAAGCATCATGGCAAAAAGTTACCTTATCACCAATCAGTTTTTTTACATTTTCCATAGCTTCAGGATCATAACATTTAACGGTTGCTCCCGCATTCGTCAACTCGTCGATATTATAAAGCGCTGGGGCTTCCCTAATGTCGTCTGTGTAGGGTTTAAACGCTAACCCCCACAAGGCGATGGTTTTTCCTTGTAAATCCCCTCCGAAATAGTCTTTGATACGTGGTATCATTTTGATTTTCTGATCCTCATTGACATTCATGACAGATTTGAGTATTCTGAAATCATAGTTTACCTCCTTGGCCGATTTGGCTAGGGCCTGAACATCTTTGGGGAAACAGCTACCTCCATACCCAATGCCGGCAAAAAGGAACCTTTTGCCAATTCTACTATCCGTTCCAACACCTTTCCGTACCGCGTCAACATCTGCTCCAAGCAATTCGCACATATTGGCAATTTCATTCATGAAAGTGATTTTAGTAGCTAAAAAGGAGTTGGCAGCATATTTAGTAAGCTCAGCTGATTTTTCATCCATAAATAGGATAGGATTACCCTGCCTCACTAGAGGTGCATATAAAGTATTCATAAGCTGCTTAGCCTTCTCTGACTCCGTGCCGATGACTACTCTATCCGGTTTCATGAAATCCTCAAGTGCAACACCTTCTCTTAAAAATTCCGGGTTGGAAACCACATCAAATTCAATAGTAGCTTGAGCGGCAATTTTCGATCTGACTTTTGCGGCGGTTCCTACTGGTACAGTACTTTTATCTACAATTACCGTGTACTCATCCAACAGCGGACCCAAATCTTCTGCAACCTGTAAAATATATTTTAAATCGGCCGATCCGTCCTCTCCGGGAGGAGTTGGGAGGGCAAGAAAAATAATTTTCGCGCCCTTTATGCCTTCTGCAAGAGAGGTGGTAAAATGAAGTCGATCCTGTTCAATATTTCGTTCAAAAATAACTTCTAGACCCGGCTCGTAGATTGTCACCTTTCCATTTTGAAGACTTCTCACTTTTTCTTCATCTATATCAATGCACGTCACGTTATTTCCCGTTTCGGCAAAACAAGTACCGGTTACAAGACCTACGTAGCCGGTACCAACAACTGCAATTTTCATGGTATTTATTAATTTCTTGATTTAAAAAAACGCGCCAAAAATAAGGTAAAATAATGTAGGATTTAGATGTTATCTACTAAATCAAATTTTATCCAAACGAATGTTAGTTCGGATAAATGTCTCTATATTTGTGGCAAACGTTTGCAGTAATTTATGGAAGCCATCGTAGAAGAAAACCGAACCACCTTTGGGTTTGAGGAGAGTGAAAATCAAGTAATGATCGCACAAATGATTCGCGATTTTGCGGAACGCGAAATCAAGCCAGATATGATGGAGTGGGATGAATCACAGGAATTTCCAATAGGCGTATTCAAGAAGTTAGGAGAACTCGGTCTTATGGGTGTCTTAGTACCTCATGAATACGGCGGTTCAGGCTTTGGTTATCACGAATATGTCACAGCTATCGAGGAATTATCAAAAGTCGATGGATCGATTGGTTTGAGCATGGCAGCCCATAATTCACTCTGTACAGGACATATTTTACAGTTTGGAAACGAATGGCAAAAGGCTCAGTACCTACCAAAATTAGCGACGGCTGAATGGATTGGAGCCTGGGGGCTCACAGAGCCTAACACTGGGTCAGACGCTGGAAACATGAAAACTGTGGCGATTCAGGATGGAGATTCTTACATTTTGAATGGTGCCAAAAACTTCATAACCCACGGTATTTCCAGGGATATTGCAGTGGTCATTGCCCGAACCGGAGAGGTGGGCGACAGTCACGGAATGACTGCATTCATCGTAGAACGTGGCACCCCCGGATTTTCCGGAGGGAGAAAAGAAAATAAATTGGGCATGAGGTGTTCAGAAACTGCCGAAATGATCTTTGAAGATTGCAAGGTGCCCAAAGAAAATATTCTGGGTCTGGTTGGAGATGGTTTCATCCAATCTCTTAAAGTGCTGGACGGAGGTAGAATTTCGATTGCTGCCTTAAGCTTAGGTATTGCCCAAGGTGCTTATGAAGCAGCGCTCCAGTATTCAAAAGAGCGTGAGCAGTTCAACCAGGCTATAGCAAAGTTCCAAGCCATTTCCTTTAAACTGGCGGATATGGCTACTAAAATTGAAGCTTCCCGACTTTTAACGCATCAAGCGGCGAATTTGAAAAATAAGGGTAAAAGTGTCACTAAAGAGTCCGCTATGGCTAAATATTATGCTTCGGAAATAGCTGTGGAAACCTCGAATGAGGCCCTACAAATTTTTGGAGGATATGGTTTCACAAAAGATTATCCGGTTGAAAAGTATTATCGCGACGCAAAGCTCTGTACGATTGGCGAAGGCACCTCTGAGATACAGAAGCTGGTAATATCACGTGCCATTCTAAAATAGCGGTACACTTAGCAACTCCGATTTTTAATAAAATTGGGAAAGGTGTGGAAGCCATGGATAAAACAGGTTTTCAATACCTCTTATCTCGCAGTAGACAGAACGGTGAACCTGATAGAAGACCATCTACACAAATTTAAACCTTTGGCCTTCGCTAAAACTTTGTGCCTGGTCAAGTCAGAGCAAAGCTTTTAACGTTCTAATCCTACTGTCATCCTGGAAAATCAATTTAATTTACTGGTATCCGACTAAAATCAGATTCCACAAAAAATATACGTTTGGAACAAATAAGGAAAGATTTTTTCGCAATTTCAAAAACACCCCCTGCCCCTGAGGGGTGCCTAAAAAGTCCCCTTCAGGGGATTCCTGCCTTGCCGGCAGGCTGGTAGGGGTGGATTATTGTACTTGAAAACAACTTTTTCCGGATATCAGTAAATTTAATTCACCCCGGCTGAAGGGGGTTAAATTGATTTTTTCGCCTTCCCTTCAGGGATTTAATGGTAAGAAGGCGAAGATGACAAAATAGCATTAAAATCAACCACAAAAGAAAAATACGGCATTCGACTAAATTTCATAAAAAAAAAGTGCCTTTCAAGCGACCGAGGGAAGATTTTTCTTCAAAGCTGAAAACTACCCCCCCGCCCAGTGGCAGCCAATTGGCGGGAGGAACTTAGAACTGCCTTTTAGGGAATTTAAAAGATGTTTTTAGCAAGTGATTTCCAAATCAAAAAATCTTTTCCCGGTTATTAGTACAAGAAAAGCAGCTATTTGAGGCGTACCTTTTGTTTCTCTTACAGAAACCTCCGCAGCTGCTCCAATTGAATTTCAGGAGTGAACTTCTGCTCAGCAAGCTTTCGGGATTTGTTTTGTGCGGCTTCCAATACTTTAGCATCACTGATGAAAGGAGAAAGCTTTTTATAGAGGTCCTCAGGTTTTTGAGGGTCATAGCTTATACCGCATCCTTCCGATTCAATCAACGTTTGTACCCAACCTCTAAAATTGATGAGGATCAGTTTACCAGCGGCTAAACCATCAAAAAGCTTGTTGGGACAGCCTTTAGAGAGTATAGGAGCGTGATGAAAAGATACATAAATGGCATCGCACCTTGCCATCACGTTTTTTACCTTGTCTTTTCCCCCTGCTTCCTGCCAGATTACGTTGGCCAAACCTTCAGTCATGCGTTTGATTTTATGATATTGAGCGCCGGATCCCATTAATACAAACTCTACCGTACCGGGGGCGGCTTTTATAGCCTCCACCAGGTATTCCAAATGATTGGCCAGACCGAAAGTACCCAGGTAGCCAATCGTAAACTTTTCATTGGTCGGTTTAGTCGAAGGTCTGAAAAGAGCTGTATCCGC
>JBCCIX010000059.1:0-13754 GCA_039028075.1 Bacteroidota bacterium
GAATAGTGCGGCATTCAGAGTTAATCTCGCTGAATTTATTGGTATAGGAGCTAACTTATTCTCCGCAAGTATAATAGCTAGTGCTATGCTGTACAAAGGGAATGAGAACGTATTTTCTTTTTCTATGATGATAGCTATGTTCGCAGCCGCAGTACTCATTGGAATTTCCAGGTTCAGAAGAAAGAAAAATGAAAATCGATTTGACCGATCTACCATGGGTGAGTTGAAACATACGTTAGCTAACGCCACGTATCACGTGAGATTCAATACCAGCCTTTTGATCTTTGCGAGTTTGGTAGTAATACTCACGGTGGCGAGCATCTTCGATACGGAAAACAGTCTATGGCTTCTGCCTTTGATAGTTGTGTTTTTTGGAGTGACCGGATGGGGTGCACGCTGGGAACACAAGTGTTATGTGAAAAAGAAAGTCGAGCTGGAAAAGCTTTTGATGAAACTTCAGGAAGAACCTGAACATCGGCATTAAATTAAGTCAGAGGATCACTGAATGCAGTCAACACTTAACTTAATAAATTGGTCATATTAAAAACATGAGTTCAGGTTCAGCGTGTGTTTATGTAAAAATCTTGCCTGGAGAAAACTGTATTCCATGCTACTGTTTACACCCTACAATTTAAAACGCTTTGATTTTCACATGACTATCTCTAAGTTGGTGAAAATGCATTCATGTTAAGCGTATTGCAATATAAGATACCCAGTAAGCGGCAAGGACAAAAGAAGAAAAGTTGTCTCAAAAACACGGAAAATTGATCGCCAGCCTAAATCGGCACGTTAACATGCCGCTCAGCGTGGTATGATGAACGTACCAGCGGTCCCGATTCAACGTATTTCAAACCCCTTTTGAGGCCTTCTTCCTTGTAGGCTTCAAATTGATCGGGATGGATAAATTCGGCGACTTCAAGGTGCATTTTAGTGGGCTGCAGGTACTGGCCGAGCGTTAGAATATCTAAGCCGTATTCTACCAGATCATCCATGGCTTTATGCACCTCGTCAGGGGTTTCTCCCACGCCCAACATAATACCTGATTTGGTTCTTTTGCCTAATTGTTTGGTCAGCTTAGTCTGCTCTAAACTTCGGGTATATTTCGCTTGCGGCCTCACTCTGCGATATAGGCGCTCCACCGTTTCCATATTGTGAGAAACTACTTCTTGGCCCCCTTCAATCATGCGATACAGCGCATCCCAGTTTCCTTTTACATCGGGGATCAGCGTCTCGATGGTCGTTTCAGGGGAAAGCTCTTTCGTTTTTACCACCGTTTGATACCAGATTTCAGACCCTCTATCTTTTCTTTCGTCACGATTGACTGAAGTGATTACAGCATGCTTAACGCCCATTAACTTAATGGCTTCAGCCACTCGCTGTGGTTCTTCCTCATCGTATTCAGGTGGGCGACCGGTAGCCACTGCGCAAAAAGTACAGCCACGTGTACAAACGTTACCTAAAATCATAAAAGTAGCGGTGCCTGCGCCCCAGCATTCACCCATATTAGGACAGTTACCACTTTCGCAGATGGTATGCAATTTATGTTGGTCAACCAATTTACGAACATTGGCATACTCTTTCCCTACGGGCAGCTTCACGCGCAGCCAATCCGGCTTTCTTTTTCGCTTCTCTTTTTCCGTAACTACAGGTAGTTCTATCATCCAACCAACATTTTTAAAGAATACTAAATTAGCAATTTATAGCTTTGAAATTGGCCTCCTAGAGATCTATCTACGGGTACCGTAGAATAGAGTAATGAATGCCGTTGGGAACAAAGCCCTATTATCAGCGGCTGACATGAGCTCAATCTCCTGCGTATAGGCATCAACCAAAAATCCCGCTTCAAAACCGGTTACGTTATTTTTTGATGTTCCAAGCTCGAAACTAAGTGACATCTTAAAATTGGCACCTATTCTTAATTTAGATTCGGTTATTCCCTGTAAAATATAGCCCGAACCTACAATGTCATTAGAGGCATCATGTTCTGAAGGGTCATAAGGTACGCGAATCGTATTAAAATCATTGCCCTGGACTCTTATCTCTATGTAATAGGGTGCCAATAAACCTAAGGAAGGACCTACTGCGGCATTTAATTTTATTTCAACACCTTGTTGAGGTGCTTTTTTGAAAAGGATCATCTCACGGCCATATTGAAAGCGGAGAGCATAGAGGTAATTCACTTTACCCAAAATAAACGCATTGGTCCCTGTATTTCTCCTTAGCTGGAATTCTTGCGGATGCTTCACATTCATCACCTCCAAACCATAACTTTGAAAAAGTCGTTCGTTGATCTGATAGGACTTGCGAAAAACAAAACCACCGATTAATCCACCCGCGGTATTCTTATTGATCCCCCAAATGAATTCCGTTTGATATTCATCGGCATCACGATCTTGGCCAAAAGCGTTGGCCACAGAAATAATGATCAAAACAACGAATATGATAGATTTATATTTCATTTTCTGATATCACAGGTGAAAGTTACCTATATACTGCTAGTAACGCAAAGAGCCAGCATATAGTTTGAAGATTCAATAACGGGAATCGCCAAAATCAAGCAAATTCTTTAAGATCCTGAAAGTTTATACCCATATGCGAGGTGTCGTACACCACCTCCCCATTTTTTAATACAATAACCTGCGGAGACTCATGTGGTACGCCAAAAGACTCTGCCACTTTATTAGAGATTTCTCGATATCGAATTAAGTCTAAAATGTAAGGTCTCATAGAACCTATTTCAGCGTCATCCCAAGATCGCTCTAAGCGTGCCAGTGCCATACTGCTAATCGGGCAGCGTGTACTATGCTTAAAAAGCACTACAGAATTATTCTGTGATTCGTCCTTTAATTCTTCAATCTTGTTGACTTCCTTTACCTCTATCCAATTCATACTAGTCGTACCAAAGTCCTTGTTCCCTTTTGTCGAATCGGGGCTTACGGACCCTTTCTTTTATGTGCTTAGGTTGATTCTCATTCTTCTTAAACAATTTGGCCCACAAAAGATTCAATTTGAAAAGGCCTTTTTTAAACTCATTAGAATCATCCCGGCCACTATCATATTTAAAGCTCGGGTGCCGATTTTTAATGTACTTTCGAGACATTTTCAGATTGCCTTGATAGTTGCTCGCTTGGATAGCTGCTCTTGATGGACCTATTCCCTTGAGGGAGCCATCCGCAGCGTATGGCTTTTTAGCATATCGACGCGTTAGCTTTGTCCGACCTTGAAAATTAGCTCCTTTGCGGCTATTTGGTGAGGGAGCTATACTTTTTAGCGCTTGGTCAGCCGAATTGCGATTTTTAACGTAACGCCAGCTTCTTTTAACGTTGCCTTGGTAGCTACCTCGTTTCTTATAATTGCTATTGGGCACCCGAACTTTCAAAGACTCATCAGCCGCTGATTTATTTTTTACATAATTAGTTCTTCGCTTACTGAAACCCTGAAAATTAGCGCTTAATCGATCATTTTTGCCTGCCTCTTTCACCTTAAGCGATTCTTTGACTGCATTTGGATTCTTTTTGTAAGCATATCTTCTTTTTTGATCACCCCGATATTCCGAGATATAACCGTCGTAGCGACCTCTAACCATCTGCTTGGTTCTACCGGTAAATTCCGCTGCCCGCTTTGCCGCTTTCGAAGGCTGTGTAGACCTCCTTTTAGTACGGCCTTTCCAGCCGGCCACACCGAAATCCTGTGAGGTTAGTTGCTCTTTGGTGGTTGGCTTGTTATTATTATTCCAGTTATTGCGACTGACAGAACCTCCACCCTTTAGAGGCTTATATCCTTTCAAATTACCCTGAAAACGCGCTACCTTATTGTCTTGGCGCGTGATACCTCTGCCCTGGATAGGTTTGCCGCGATTGTTCCACTTATTTCTGGCCACCGAGCCACCACCCTTTGCAGGTTTGCCCCCTTTAATGTTTCCCTGAAAGCGTGCCACTCTGTTATCCTGACGAGTAGCTACCCTGCCCTGAATAGCTCTACCCCTGTTATTCCAGTTATTTCTACTAACAGAACCCCCGCCCTTCAAGGGTTTACCTCCTTTCAAATTTCCTTGAAAACGGCCAATGCTATTATCCTGTCGAGTTGCTCCTCTGCCCAAGACAGGCCTGCCTCGATTATTCCATTGATTTCTGGCGATCGAACCCCCACCTTTATTTTTATTCCGAATTCGCCGACCAGCAATTTCAGTCCTTTTGCCTACGCTTTTGTACCCACCACCTTTAAGAGTGCCCTTGAACGCACGATCACCTCTTCTTTTTCGCTGTGGATAAGGTTGGAATTGAGTTCCGTCAAATTTTGCTCTTCCGCTCGTTCTTATTCTCAATTTGTGACCTGAAATATCCTTTTTCCAGGCTTTTTCAGGTTTCTTGGTGGCTGATCGGTAACCGGCTTGAATTCGGCCTTTGTAAGGTCGGTCGTTAACCCTGCCCTTACTACTATACCGGGGTGGAGCAGGTTTTTGGATCAAGGGCCTTTCAGTGGTTCGTTTAGTCCTGAAGGCCCTACCCGTTATATCCCCTTTAAATGCTTTTTCCCAGGGTGTCTGCCTTCGGAAACTTGAATAGGGGCTCCTGCCTTTTCGGATACGGTTAGTACCCGAGACTGATCTTGGTACAATCCTGGTTCGCTTTCTGGGCCGTTCTGGATCTCTTGTAATTGACCTCGCCGATCCGGGGAATCGTTGGTACCTGCCCTTCTTGGTGAAAGTAGTTCTTCTGGATCTGGTCGATATAGCCCTCCCTTGCGCATTGCCTCTCCAAGCGCGCTCACCCCGCTTAGACGCAGTCCTGAATCCCGATGTTCCTCGGGCCGCACGCTCATTAGGCCTTCGTGAAAATCTTGGCGATACCGACTTCGCTCTAAACCGCGATTTCTCACCCCCTCTAGAAGCTCCTGCATAAGGATTGGCTCGTGCTTTAGCTGCATTCGAAGGTCGCGGGGAAATTTTAGTAACGACTCTTCTACCGGTAATATCTCCTTTGAAGGCTTTTTCACCCTGTCTATTTCTAGTTTTAAACCGGGTTTCGCGTAAATTGCGTTTATTAGATCTACCTTTGTCTCCTCTACGTTTTAGCCTGCGATTCGCCTTGTTTTTACGTTCATTACGTTTTTCAAGTTTCGATTTCCTCTCCTGGGCATAGTTAATATCCGGTGTGAGCAATAAGAGAAAACATGCAAATACCGATAAGCTCAGTATTTTAACGAGGCTTTCGCGGGGAGATACTATTTTGGTGGCTAAAGTCAAATCCTGGTAAAAGATTAAAAACAGCTTTTTTCTTGCTAAACGCAGCAATTTAACTAAAATTCCATCAAATGATGAATCTTTTGAGCGAGCCGGGTCTTGGGTAGAAAGTTCTCTTCTAAGGATGATGCGAAAGGCACAGGTGTATCTAGGCTTCCTACACGCATTACAGGTGCGTCTAGTTTTTCGAAACAATGCTCCGAGATCCATGCGCTGATCTCTGCCCCTATGCCACCGGTTAAGCAATCCTCATGAAGCACCAATACCTTGTTTGTTTTTTCCACTGAGCATCTAACGGTTTCCCTATCCCAAGGCAGCAAGGTCCTAAGATCCACAATATCAATGCTTAGGTCCGATTGATTGGCTACCTCTAAAGCCCAATGTACTCCCATTCCGTAGGTAATAATAGACAGGTCAGCACCGGCATGGACCACAGCCGCTTTGCCTACCTCCACAGTGTAATAGTCATCTGAAATGCTATCGGCCAGTGACCGGTACAGTCCCTTATGCTCAAAGTAAAGGTACGGATTTGGATCTTCAATAGCAGCCGCCAGTAATCCTTTGGCATCTTGAGGATTAGATGGATACACGATCTTTAACCCTGGCGTATGAAAAAACCAAGACTCGTTAGACTGGCTGTGAAATGGCCCCGCACCTACACCTGCGCCGGTGGGCATGCGCACCACAACATCGGCATTTTGGCCCCATCTGTAGTGGGATTTGGCCAGATTATTAACGATCTGGTTAAATCCGCAGGTCACAAAATCGGCAAATTGCATCTCAATCACCGACTTTCGTTTCTTGACGGACATGCCCAAGCCAATCCCCAAAATGGCAGATTCGCAAAGTGGTGTATTTCTAATCCGCTCTTTACCGAATCTATCCACAAATCCTTCAGTAATCTTAAACACCCCTCCGTAGTCAGCCACATCCTGCCCCAGGATGATCAATTCAGGAAATTTCTCAAGACTTTGGCTAAGTCCGTCAGAGATGGCATCAACAAATCTTTTCTCAGAAGTTTTTACCGTATTAGGTACGGTCAATTTTTGGTGAAACGGAAAATAAACATCGTCAAGGTCTTCAGTACCTGGTTTTGGGTTAGGTTCTGCATAAGCCTTTTCTAAACCGGCCTCAAGATCCCTTTGGATAGCCAGTCTTTTTCTATCGATCCAATCTTGGGTAATGACCTTTTCTTTTAGCAAAAATTTTTCATAATTCTCCACCGGGTCTTTTGACGACCAATACGCCATAAGTTCTTTTGGAACATATTTAGTACCGCTGGCTTCCTCATGTCCACGCATCCGAAAGGTGAGTGCCTCTATCATAATAGGTCTCGATGTGGTTCGGATTTCATGAGCCACCTCTTTTACGGTGGTATATACCTCAAGCACATTATTACCATCCACAATGACCCCGTCCATACCGTAACCTGGACACTTATCCACAAAGTTCTTGAATCGAAACTGCTCCGAACTGGGTGTTGAAAGTCCATATCCGTTGTTTTCAATGACGAAGATCACAGGGAGGTCCCAAACCGCAGCGACATTAAGTGCCTCGTGAAAATCTCCTTCACTTGCGCCGCCGTCCCCTGTAAATACAAGCGTAGCTTTTTTCTCGTTGCCCAATTTGCTGGCGAGAGCTATCCCATCGGCTACTCCCAATTGGGGTCCAAGATGCGATATCATACCTACTAAATGATGCTCATTGGTTCCGAAGTGAAAAGACCGGTCTCGCCCTTTGGTAAAACCCGAACGTTTACCTTGAAACTGCGCAAATAATCGCTCATAAGGCACCTGACGTGAGGTAAAAACACCTAAATTACGATGCATCGGAAGTATATATTCGTCCGGCTCAAGGGCAAGTGTAGCCCCAACGGATATCGCCTCCTGGCCAATGCCGGAAAACCATTTACTGATCTTTCCCTGCCGCAGTAAAATGAGCATTTTTTCTTCGATCATCCGGGGTCGTAGAAGCCCTTCGTAAATGTCCTTGAGAAGTTGAGAGGAGTAGTTCTTCCGGTCGAACTGCATGTGCAAAAATTTCAAACAAAATTAATGTATTGGCACTAAGCTCAAAGTGTCCCTATCTTTTTATTTTTGGCCCTCTTATGATTGATTTTAAGTCGTTCTATTTGGATAATGGACTGCAGGTTATTGTCCATGAAGACCACAGCGTACAAACAGCTGTTATTAACCTGCTGTATGATGTAGGCTCCAAAGACGAAGTTCCCGAGCTGACGGGTTTTGCACATCTTTTTGAGCACCTTATGTTTGGTGGTTCCAAGCACATATCCAGCTTTGATGACGAGCTTCAAAAAGCCGGTGGAGAGAATAACGCCTTCACCAGCCCGGATGTAACGAATTACTACATGACGTTACCACCCCAAAACCTGGAAACGGGTTTTTGGCTCGAATCAGACCGAATGTTAAGTCTCTCTTTTGACCCCAAAGTTTTGGAGGTTCAACGCAGTGTGGTGATCGAGGAGTTTAAGCAACGCTACTTAAATCAGCCCTATGGTGATCTTTGGCTTAATCTCAGACCACTGGCCTACAAGAAACACCCCTATCAATGGGCTACCATTGGTAAAGAGATCAGCCATATTGAAAAAGTGACGATGGAGGATGTAAAATCCTTCTTTTTCACCCACTATGCCCCTGATAATGCTTGCCTTGTAGTAGCTGGAAAGGTAAGTTGCGAAGAAGTAAAAAGGCTAAGTGAAAAGTGGTTTGGACCTATCCCGGCTTCCAATCGTCCAAAGCGCAATTTGGCCGTAGAACCTACTCAAAAAGGTAGAAGAGAGAGCACGGTGATCGGTGACGTTCCCCAAGACAATCTAACTATCGCTTTTCCGATTCCAGGAAAGTTCGCTGATACTTACTATTCTTCTGACTTACTGAGCGATGTTTTAGGAAGGGATAAGTCATCGCGGCTTCATACTCGTTTGGTGCGTGACGAAAAGATTTTCACCAATATAAACGCTTACGTCACCGGATCAAATGACCCGGGACTGATGCTGATAAGCGGAAAAGTAAATCAAGACATTCATCTTAAAACGGCAGAAAAAGCGGTAAATGAGGTAATTAATTCCGTTATTTCGGGAATTACGGAAGAAGAACTGGAAAAGGTAAAAAACCAAGCGGAGTCAGCGTCAATTTTTGGAGACATGGAAGTGATGAATCGAGCCCTGCGATTGGCCATGGCATCGCTATCGGGAGATGCCAATCTGGTAAATCAGGAAATTGAAAAAATCAATGCGGTCGCGTTAGATGACATTAATCGGCAAGCCGGAGAAATACTAGATCAGAATAAGGCTAATGTCCTGTATTATCAATCACAAAACTGAGCGGCGTGAAAATTAGAACCGGACTGGGTTACGATGTCCATCAACTCAAATCAGGAGCTGATTTTTGGTTGGGTGGAATCAAGGTAGAGCACACTAAGGGCGCTGTGGGTCACTCAGATGCGGATGTACTTATCCATGTCATTTGCGATGCACTTCTTGGAGCCGCCAATATGCGAGATATTGGGTTTCAATTTGCCGATACCGACGCCAAATACAAGGGTATAGATAGCAAAATTTTATTAAAGCAGGTAGTGAAAATGATCCGTGAAGCCGGTTGGAAAATTGGAAATATTGATTCAACCGTGTGTCTGCAAAAGCCAAAGATTAATTCCGTAATTCCTGATATGAAATCTTGTCTGGCTGACGTTATGGATATTCCGGTGGAGGACATTTCCATAAAAGCCACAACTACCGAAAAGTTAGGTTTTGTAGGAAAAGAAGAAGGTGTTTCCGCCTTTGCTTCTGTACTGATTCTAAAAGATTAGCCGGTGTACAAGCCTCAACTCATCGTAACAGAGGATGGTTCTCATACTCTTTATGTTCCTGAACTGAAGGAAACCTACCACTCGTTTCACGGAGCCTGGCAAGAATCTGAACATGTTTTTATCGAAAAAGGCTTAAACAATTTTGCAAATGCCCATCCGACTAGTTCAGTTAATCTGCTTGAGATTGGATTTGGTACGGGCCTCAATGCATTACTGGCGGCTGCTTGGGCATCCAAAAACAAAGTGGAGGTAAGAATGACTTCTTTAGAAGCCTATCCTATAGATAATAAACTAGCAGTGCAACTCAACTACCCGGAATTTGTTTCCGCAAAGGAGGCTGCGCACTGGTTTGAACATATTCATGAAACACCCTGGAACCAACCTAGGGAAATAAATCGGTTTTATACATTGACTAAGAGAAAAATCAAATTGGAGAAGGCCCATTTACCTTCTATGCACTTCGAAGTAGTGTTCTTCGATGCTTTTGCACCCAACAAACAATCCGAGCTTTGGGAAATGACCATCCTGCAAAAAATCTACAATACTCAAACTGTTGGCTCTTTTTTCGTAACCTACTGTGCAAAAGGTCAGCTAAAGCGGGATCTTAGAGACCTTGGTTACGATGTCGAAACCCTGGATGGACCACCCGGAAAGAAGGAAATGATAAGAGCGACCAAATTGTAAAAATTTAAACTGGTTTCCGCAATCGTTTTCACCTTTACTATTTTGCAATAGATTCAGGGTTCCATTATGAATATTCTAATTCTTAAGTCCTAACAAATGTTAGCTTGCTGTGCTTACGGTGTTTCATTACAAATTATTTAATTAACTTTATTATTCGGTCTGTGTTTAAAGAGCTGTAATCACAGCGCTTTTGTTGTCTTATGAGTGAAATGGAAAAAGCGAAAAAAGGTCTGTATACGCCTGAGTTGGAACACGATGCCTGTGGTATTGGATGCGTTGCCAATATCGATGGAAGTAAGACTAGTGCAATCATTCAAGATGCCATTGACATGCTTGAAAATATGGAGCACCGAGGCGGAACAGGGGCCGATCCTGAAACCGGAGATGGCGCGGGGATTCTAATTCAAAATCCGCATAATTTTTTAGTAAAAGAGTGCAGGAAACTAGATTTTGAGTTGCCGGAATATGGTCACTACGGCGTTGGTATGTTGTTTTTCCCAAGTATAAGATCCGTTAGGGAGGAGTGCCGTGATGTATTGGAAGAGTTTGCTACTGAACTGGGTTTCCAGATTATCGGCTACCGCAAAGTGCCGGTAGACCACAACATTCCTGGATCAGGGGCAAAAAAAGTAGAACCGGTGATTGAACAGGTTTTTGTTAGCCATAAAGAAGCCACTTTTGATGACCTCGAACGAAAGCTCTTCATCTTACGTAATTGTTCAACGCATTATATCGGTAACCATGTTTCCGGAAACAATGGAGACTTTTACATTCCAAGTCTTTCTTACAAGGTCATGATCTACAAAGGTCAATTGAGAACAGATCAGCTCAGACCTTATTACTACGACCTGCAAAGCACACGACTTACCAGCGCCTTGGCGTTAGTCCATTCCCGATTTTCAACAAATACATTTCCCAACTGGAAGCTAGCTCAGCCTTTTCGTTATATTGCTCACAATGGTGAGATCAATACTATACGAGGTAATGTCACCAAAATGAAATCAAAAGAGGCTATCATGAGATCATCGCTTTTTAGTGAGGATGAATTAAAAAAGCTTCTTCCGGTCACTGATCCTGCCCACTCCGATTCCGCAAATCTGGATGCTTTAGTTGAAATGCTGACCGTTAGCGGGCGATCACTACCCCATGTTATGATGATGCTGGTGCCCGAAGCGTGGCAAGACAATAAATGGATGGATGCTGAGCGGAAAGCGTTTTACAAGTACCACGCCTCCTTGATGGAGCCCTGGGATGGGCCTGCAGCACTCGTTTTCAGCGATGGGAAAATGATAGGCGCCACACTGGATAGGAACGGACTACGCCCATCGCGTTTTTGTATTACTAAAGACGGCAGATTGATTATTGCTTCTGAGGCGGGTGCACTGCCAGTTAAGCCGGATAATGTGATCTCTAAAGGTCGTATGCAGCCGGGTAAGATGCTTATTGCCGACCTGGAAAAGAGAAGAGTAGTTTACGACGAAGAAATTAAAGCTGAGGTCAGCAAAAAGCGGCCTTATGGAGATTGGATCAAACACCATAGAATAAAGTTAAGTGCTTTGACCTCACCGGAAGTAAAGCCTGGTTACCAACCCCACACGTTAGTAACACGACAAAAAGCCTACGGATACACAGCGGAAGATCTTAAAATCATACTGGGGCCCATGGCGGTATCCGGCATTGAACCGGTAGGTTCCATGGGGGCGGATACACCCATAGCTGTTCTTTCAAACCAAAGTCAGCATATCTCGAACTACTTTAAACAACTCTTCGCGCAGGTAAGTAATCCTCCCATCGATCCAATCAGAGAGCGTATGGTAATGTCCTTATTTACTCGTGTTGGAGAAAGCTTAAATATACTGGACGAAACGCCGGAGCATACTAAACAAGTACATATTTCCCAACCTGTGCTGCTTAATTCTGATCTTGCAAAATTCAAGCATTTAAAGCCTATTGGATTTGATTACGCGATCATTGATGCTCGGTTTGTGGCAGATGGAGCTCGCGGTAGGCTCGAAGAAGGTCTAAATAGGATATGTAAGGACGCGGAAGAGGCAATTAGAAATGGGAAAACTATCCTTATTATTTCTGACAAAAAGATTGATTCTGAGAATGCTCCCATTCCTTCGTTACTGAGCACAGGGGCGATTCATCAACATCTGGTTCGCAAAAATCTCCGTACTAAAGCCGGTATCCTGGTCGAGGGTGGCGATATTCGTGAGACCCATCATTTTGCTACTATTATCGGTTATGGAGCAAGTGCCATCAACCCATATCTTGCGCTGGAAACTATCCATAGCATGAACAGCAAAGGGCTTTTGGAAAAACAAGTTACGGACGATGAGGCCTTCAATCTATACCAAAAGGCTATAGGTTACGGATTGCTTAAAATCCTATCAAAAATGGGCATTAGTACGCTTCAGTCCTATCAGTCGGCTCAGATATTTGAAGCGCTTGGTATCAGCAATCGGGTGATTGATAAATGTTTTTCCGGTACCATTTCCCGGATTGAAGGGTTGGACTTTGACGGTTTGGCGAAAGAGGTATTAGTGCGTCATCAGTCAGCTTTTGCCGCAGATGCCACCTCTTCACAAACGCTAGATGTGGGTGGTGTCTACCAATGGAAACATCGTGGAGAAAAACATCTGTTTAATCCCGAAAGCATTCATTTGCTTCAATATAGTACGAGAACGAATGATTACCAAAAGTATAAACGATACGCAGAAAAAATAGACGATCAAACCCGCAATGCATTGACACTTCGCGGTTTGCTGGAATTCAGAAATCGAGCACCTATTCCGATAGAAGAAGTAGAGCCTAAGGAGGAAATATTCAAACGTTTTGCTACTGGTGCGATGTCCTTCGGTTCCATTTCACATGAGGCGCATAGCACACTTGCCATCGCCATGAACCGTATTGGCGCAAAAAGCAACAGCGGCGAAGGAGGGGAAGATGAAGTACGTTTTGAAAAGAAACCCAATGGAGACTGGGAGCGATCAGCTATAAAGCAGGTGGCCTCCGGGCGCTTTGGAGTTACTAGTTATTATCTCACGAACGCTGATGAGCTGCAAATTAAAATGGCTCAAGGTGCTAAACCGGGAGAAGGCGGCCAGCTTCCTGGTCATAAGGTTGATGAATGGATCGGTAGAGTAAGGCATTCCACTCCTGGGGTTGGTTTAATTTCACCACCCCCGCACCACGATATTTATTCGATAGAGGATTTAGCTCAATTGATATTTGACCTGAAGAATGCTAATCGGAAAGCGCGTATTAATGTTAAATTGGTAAGTGAGGCCGGAGTAGGTACCGTGGCCGCAGGCGTTTCCAAGGCTAATGCTGATGTAGTACTCATTTCCGGAGCGGATGGTGGTACCGGTGCCTCTCCCATTAGTTCCATTCGTCATGCAGGTCTTCCTTGGGAACTCGGGCTGGCAGAAGCACACCAAACACTAATAAAAAATAATTTACGAAGCCGTATAACAGTCCAAACTGACGGTCAAGTGCGAACCGGAAGGGATCTGGCCATAGCCACCCTTTTGGGGGCTGAGGAATGGGGAGTCTCTACCGCAGCTCTAGTGGTTGAAGGCTGCATTATGATGCGTAAATGTCACCTTAATACTTGCCCGGTAGGGATTGCCACGCAAAATCCTGAATTGCGACAAGTGTTTACCGGGGATCCTGATCATGTAGTGAACTTCTTCCATTTTTTGGCGGAAGACTTACGAGAAATAATGGCCTCACTCGGTTTCCGAACGGTCAATGAAATGGTAGGACATACCGAAGTATTGCGCTTTAGAAATGACATCAACCATTGGAAGTACCGCGATCTTGATCTGACCCCCATTCTTTACAAAGAATTTACACCTAGCAACATAGGCACCTACAAGCAGATTGAACAAGACCATGAAATTGACGAGGTGCTGGATTGGGCATTACTTGAAATGGCCAAGCCGGTGTTCATGCGCGGTTTAAGTGTTAAAAAACGCTTCCCCATCAAGAATAC
>JBCCIX010000060.1:0-13744 GCA_039028075.1 Bacteroidota bacterium
ATCAACAAGCCATAAGAGAACCTTCGAATAACTTTACGCATAACACTTTTTTCTTTAATCTTTAACTCAGCTAATAAGCTAAAGCCAACAAGAATCTTCACTTTTTAAAACCTGAAATATATAAAAAAAAATCAATTTAAATTGTACTCACAGATTTAAGTCCATTTCAGGTAAAATTATTGCCGCCCAAGTTGAGTATTTTATAATTAAAAGCAAAATAATTTCTTTCTAATATCTAAACCTAGGAGTACGCACCACTTTTTTACCTGTACCCGGATTAACTGGGAGCTGGTAGCTCAATATAACCTCGTGAGTAGTAGGCTCTTTGGCATCTTGATCTTTTACAATATAACCAAAGGAGTAGCCAAAGCTCAACGACTTATCTTTTAAAAAATTGTACCCCAAGAGCACGTTTATATCATCTGACTGCCTAAAGGTAAGTCCACCCCACATGGTATCTTTGTAATACGCCAAACCACCTATGGCAAATTGATACTCATTGAAGTCACTTTGGATCAAAATAGAAGGTTCTAACTTGAGATCGAAATTAACGGTATGAATGTAACCGACGGTCAAATAGGCATGATTTTCTAATGCATTTCTCACATTATTAAGGCCAAAGTCAAATTCTGATTTTAATATGTGATTGAAACTTGCCCCTACATAATACTTTTCTGAACGAAAGAAAATACCTAAAGCCATGTCCGGACGAATTTGCGAATCCTTACCTGCTCTATCACCTAAAGCTTCGTCGTCAGGATCTATAGCCCGCCACTGATCAAAGTCAAACGTTTGAGAAAAAACCCCTGCTCTAAGTCCAAAACTTAACTTCGAATTCTTTATACCTAAATGATAAGCATACGAAGCTTGAACTTGTAGATTACTCTGGGGTCCCTGAGTGTCATTGATAACAAAAGCGCCGAACCCGCTTCTAAACTTATAAATAGGGGTGGTAACACTGATTATCTGTGTAGTTGGCGCACCTCCGTCGTCAAACGTGCCGGAATAACCTAGCCACTGACTTCTGTGTATTGCAGTAATTTGTGTAATCCCTTCCGTCCCGGAAAAAGCAGGATGGTAATACAGCATGTTTTTCATATGAAAGGTGAAGGGTGCATCCTGTTGGGCCTGAACTGCTGAGCAAAAAAATAAGGCTCCAGTTACTACATAAAAAAATAACTTACGCATACATTAAATTGTCGAAAGCAGTTTTAAAGATAGTGCTTTTTTGACAATAGATTCAAAATCAGGTTAGTAAAAAGCTACAATTACATGTAATATAAACCTTTAAACCTGTTATAAGTTATTAGCTTTTTTTATGTACAACTCCAAGGCTCCGGTCATCGAAGGGGCATTGGGTAAGGGGGCTTCAATGTCTAAAATCATATCGGCCTCTTTAACTGCTTTTGCTGTAGTAGGACCAAAAGCAGCAATTCTAGTGTTATTTTGCTTAAAATCGGGGAAGTTAACTAGGAGCGAATTGATCCCTGAAGGACTAAAAAAGGCCAAGATGTCATAATAAACATTTTCGAGGTCGGATAGATCGCTGGCCACGGTTCTGTAAATTATAGCCTCGGAGTAAGTAAATTCGTTAGATTTAAGAAAATTAGGAATATCATCTTTACGAATATCGGAGCAGGGAAAGAGATATTTTTCATTTTTATGCTTTTTTAATATCTCCAACAAGTCTGTTGCCGTGCGATGACCGGTGAAAATCTTCCTCTTTCTAATGACTATATACTTCTGCAGATAATTAGAAGTCTGTTCTGAGATACAGAAATACTTCATGTCGGCAGGCATCTCTATTTTAAGTTGCTCACAAATACTAAAGAAATGATCAACTGCATTACGACTAGTGAAAATAACGGCGGTGTGATTTAAAATATCAATTTTCTGTTTTCTAAACTCTTTGATTGATACGGGATCTACTTGTATGAAAGGCCTAAAGTCAACTTTAAGGTTATATTTTTCAGCCAATTTAAAATAAGGAGAATTTTCGTCCGAAGGTTTTGGTTGCGAAACCAGGATGCTTTTTACTTCACGCATCCTCTCAATCACTTGATCTGCCATTGCTTGGTTCAACTAGTTCTATCTTGCTCTCAGTTAGCCTGACGTAATAACTACACTTAAAAGGATACCATATGGCACCAATTCCGTGGTGCAAAGGTAGGAAAATAAATGTAGATTTTTTAAGCCAGAAGCTCCCATTAATTTCAAGAAGATCATCAACACCGTTAGACCTAAAAACAAAATTAAGGTGATCAAAAAGGTAGAATAAGATGAAGGATTAAACTGCGACAACACAAAGTAATTGAAGATAAAAACCCCCAATGCCGTGAGGATAACGATAAGCAGAATTCTCAGATAGTTAAAAAAATGATTTGGGCTAAAATTACCGAGTTGAAATACATTGGATACGTAGTAGACCAGAAGCAACTTACCCAAAAGCCATAAGGACACCACGGTACTAATGCTTAACCAAAGCCCTAAGCCAGACCAGACATCATAAATATAAATTCTGTTGAAGCCGGGAAGTTGTAGCTTTGCCATATGGTAAACACCGATAATGATACAACTTGCTAACAAGCTAAAGAAAATGTAGAAATAAACGTTTGTCAGGGACAGAGGTCTGCTTTTTAATAAATTTTCTTCTGTTTCGCGCATAGAAAATGCACGGGATACTTTAAAATACTCGGAAAAAATCCTCGGGAAATAGGTATACAAGGCAGCAGCGATGGCAAGGAGCACTAGAATAGAAAGCGTAAAAAACTCTGAAAAGGCAGTCCTTTCTCTCTTGTATGAAATAGCTACGCGACTCAACGGTGTATCATCAATATTAGCTACCCTCACCACTTTGGCCTCAATGGTTTCCGGATCAATATTTTTGGCATAAAGTGTAATCGAAAAACGCTCATCGTCTCCGGTAGTTAAGCGGTTTAACGGCAGCATGAACGTATCTTTAACTACATCGATAAGCACTTTTCTATTAAAGATGGTAATCTCCCCGGAGCTGATTACCTGAAGGTAGTCTGAGCCACTACCACTTCTGTCAATACTAAAATGTAGCGTATTCCCGAGAAATTCCTTGAGCTCAACCAGAGGCTGATAACTCTTATCGGTAGCACTGTAGTACAGCCATTCATTGGTGAGGTCTTTGATAACCAGTGTATCCTGACTCCAGCAATAATCTGTGTAGACCGTACATAACAATATGCTTATCATAAAGAATCTCATGGCTCGCAATTTATCAGAATCTGGCTACATAACCGAAATGGAATTTGGATAGATTCAGACTTAACGATTGTTCTTCAGATCGACCGACGGCATAAACGAGGTTCACATTACCGGTACCGGTATATAAGCTTAACCCCAAACCTATACCTAACGGATGGTCTTGAAATTCGGAAAGATCTAAATCATATTCTAAATATGCCTGATCAAAAAATGCAAAGAGATAAGAATATTGTTGAAAATGAAATTGCAATTCAACACTTCCGGTCATATAGCGTTCTGCAAAGAAAAAATTCTCATTAAAACCTCGAAATGAGTTTAAACCTCCAATTCTGAACAAATCATTGAGAAATAACTCGTCATTAAAAACTCCACCCAGGTCTACTCGACTATGCAGTACTAAGTTTTTGGTCACTTTAAAATAAGATCCTAAGGAGACTTCGGTTGCATACTGTACGGTAGACAAGTCCACTCCATCGTAAAGCTCGGGAGGTATATCAGAATTTCTTTCTATCTCCTTGGTACCAGCAGAGGCCATGGCACTAAAATAAAACCCTCGCATAGGAATGAAACCTATATCAAGATCAGCGTATTCAAAACCCAACCCGTAGGAGACGGTGTTTAGATCAACAGTTTCGGGTAACGTATTTATATTCTCGCTGCCGCCTGTGCCTAATAAATCGGAGGAAAAGAATTGCGAAAAAATTTTGAACCTGCTTCTCTTGGCACGGTAAGAAAGACCTACAAATGATCTTCTCGTTAAAAAAAGAGTGTCTTCTTTTAACAGGTTAAAATCAGCCTCTACGTCTAGCGATGATCGAAGAACATTCGGATGGTAATACTTCACATCCAAAAACTGTGATCTTGCTTTAAGGCTTTGCCATTTTAACTGAAGCCGCTTACCGCTTCGAAACAAATTTTGGAGCGAAAGATCAAATTGCCCGGTTACGAGCAGTCTTCCACGTTCTTCTTCATTGGGTAAAAAACCGATGATACCATCTGCCGTACTTACTTTTTTTTCAGTGAGCTTAAGCATGACGGTCGCCTCCTTATTCTGAAAAGAAACAGCAGGTGGTTCTAACAGATCCATGAAAGGCAGTTGAGCAATATTGCGTTCGATCTCATTTACAACTTTTTGTGAATACAACGCTCCTGGCTTAATGCCCAGGTAAGACGCAAGCCAACTTTGTTTTGTTCTTAAACTTTCAGCTAAATTGAGGCTGTCAAAAGTTATAGTCGGGCCGGATTCATAATGTAAGCGTCCAAAAACCGTCTGTTGGCCAACTGCTAAAGAATCTAACTCCACGGAAGCGAACGGGAATCCATTATTCTCACTGTTTACAATAATTTGGTCAATCAGCCGGGCGTAATTCTTAGGGTCAAGCGCTTCATCTTTGAAGTCTTCTTCTCTTTTAGAAATTCTGGATAGTAACAGTACCGGAATACTACCGATATCAAGCTTGGCCCACCGATATTCTTTCCCCAGCCGGCAGTGTATGACCACAGAAGCACTATCATAACTACAGGAATAGGAGGCGAGAAGATAGCCGGATTCGTTCAGTGTGCTCACTGCCTCGTTAAGTATTTTAGTGGTATGTAAAGAATCGCATAAAGATAGACCAAGAGTTAAATCGCGATACTTCGCAACAGAAATACTGTCCCCTTTCCAAATCACACTGCAATAGAAAGCTTGAGACTCCAATTCTACCATTAACACCAGCATAATTATGAAAGTGGCCGATAAGTAAGGTAATTTTGACATTCAATTCCAAAGTTAAGCGTTGGCCGGTATTTACGTACATATCCCCTTTTGCAGACAAACTTGCTTTTACTGCGATTTTCATTTCAGCACCAACCAGAGGCTCAAGACTGAAATGGTGGATGCCATTATCAAGGAGCTCATATTACAAAAAGAATATCTCAAAGCCGAAAAAGTTGAGACTATTTACTTTGGCGGGGGTACTCCATCGCTTTTATCCGGGCGTGAGATAGGCAGTATTTTGGATGTCATTTATGATTTCTATGATGTTATCCACACTCCGGAGGTGACCCTGGAGGCAAATCCCGATGACCTGTCCAAACAGAAATTAATAGAATTATATCACAGTGGAATTAATCGCTTGAGTATTGGCATCCAGTCCTTTAGTGATAGGGTGCTTAAATATTTGAACCGAGCACATACCGCTGAAGAAGCCCTCGCATCGCTGAACAATGCCATAGAGGTTGGATTTAATAACCTTTCCATTGATCTGATCTACGGTATCCCGGGAAGGGACGAAGTACAGTGGATTGAGGACCTCAAAAAGGCCACTTTGCTTAGCCCCACTCATATTTCTGCCTACAGCCTGACAGTAGAACCTCAAACCGTATTTGGAAAATGGTCAAAGCAGAACAAATTTCCACCGTTAGACGATGATCAGGCGGCTAGACAATTCGAGATCATGCTAGATCATTTAAAAGAAAATAGTTTTGAGCAGTACGAGATTTCTAATTTTTGCATTCCGGGTTTTCACTCCAAACACAATACGAGTTATTGGCAGCAAAAGAAGTATTTAGGCATAGGGCCAAGTGCTCATTCGTATGACGGAGTAAGTAGACAATACAACATCAGCAAAAATGCTGTTTACATTAAAAGTGTTAACAACCGTACAATTCCCGCCACGAAAGAAAAGCTTACCGTTTCCGATCAGGTGAATGAATACCTGCTCACCACCTTACGAACCAAGTGGGGGTCTAATATGAAAATGCTAAAGCAGAAATATGAAATTGATATCCTTAGAAAGCAAGGCGATTACATTTCACAATTACGGGCTAATAGTTACGTTCAAATAGAAAATGAACATATAGTTCTGACGGATAAAGGGAAATTATTCGCTGATCAGATTTCCGCTGATTTGTTTGTTTAAAAAAGGTTACCAACCCTTTGACCTAGGTATTTAACGGTACACGTCAGATATTGACATGCCTTAAACTAAGTGCAGCACAATCAGTTAGTAATGAAGGCATTAAATCTTTCAATGCTTTTGTTTCGGTTATAATTTAGTTTTTTTTGATTGCAACTTATACACATATGACCAGTGAGGAAAAAAAAGCATATCTGCTCTTAAAATCAGTAATATTTCATTATCACGGGCTTGATGATGATGAAAGAGCTGATTTACAAGCTACTGCAGACGAACTGGACGGTCAGGAGGAGCTTGAATGGGCTAATGCTTTTATAGCGGAGGATTTTTTCAATTCGTTCGAAAGAGCAAGGGAATATCTAAATAAGGTGATTGGTGATTATCCAAAAGATAAGCGGGTAATGCATATAGAAATGGTATGGAAAGCTAACAATCTGAAGGGGTACGTTACTGAGTTAGAGGCTACTGCCATGCTTAAGTTAGCCCGAGATTGGAGTGTAGAAAAAGATTTGATTGAGATCTTGAAGAAGCAATCAGGCCACTAGTGTATCTATAGGCTCATCATTTCTTTGAACTTAGCCGCTTGCCTGCGACTAACCTCTACTTTATCACCTCCTTTTAAGCGCACCATGAGCCCCCCGTTAAACCAAGGCTCAATACCCTCAACCCAACTGAGATTTACGATGTGTTTTCTACTTGCTCTAAAGAAGTTTCTCGGGTCCAGTTTTTCATCCAGTGCATTAAGTGATTTATGGATCATGGGGCGGTTACTGTCAAAATAAACCTTAATGTAGTTACCATCTGACTCAAAAAGCCGGATGTTAGACAGACTGACGAACCAGCATTTATCACCGTCTTTCACAAACACCTGATCGCTCAGGGTTAATCGTGAAGATTTTGCTTCTTCAACTTTTCTAGGTTCAGGCAGCTTAGAAATACTGTCTTTTAGGCGATCCGGCTGAATAGGCTTCAAAAGGTAGTCAAGGGCGTTTACTTCGAAAGCTTTCAATGCAAATTCATCGTAGGCGGTGGTGAAGATCACTTGAGGCACATTATCTAAAGCCTCAAGAAGCTCAAATCCTGTTTTTCCAGGCATTTGAATGTCTAGAAACAAAAGCTCTGGATTAAGCGAATTAATTAGTTCTATGGCCTCATCTGCATTGGCAGCTTCACCAACTACTTCGATTTCGCTGTGCTCTTCAAGCAAAGAGTTTAACTCTTTACGTGCCAGCCGTTCGTCATCTATTATAAGTGCTCTCATTGTCATAAGGGTTATGAGGAATGATCAGTTCAGTTAAGACGGTATCCTCAGATTCATTGAATATCTTAAAAGAAGCTTCCTGACCATACAATAAAGATAGTCTTTGTGCCGTATTTCTCAGACCCAGTCCGTCTTTTTCCAGGATGGGCTTGCCATTCGTTTTTACCTGGCCCGTATTGCGGATCTGAATTTTTAACTTATCTTCTGATACGTACGTCTTCATATCAATCAGTCCCCCTTCTTTTAACTTTGAAATGCCGTGCTTAATGCTGTTTTCAGTTATAGTTTGAAGCATTAGCGGAGGAACTAGAAACTGATAGGACTCCGGGTGTATATCAAAATTAGCTTTTAGCCGCTCTTCAAACCTGATGCTTTCCAGTCCTAAATAATCTTTGACCATCTTCAACTCATCCTCAAAACTGGTGAGTTTCTTCTTGTTGGTAGCCAGAGAATTACGTAAAATACTTGATAACTGGGTGATGGCGTTCTTTGATTTTTTTGGGTTCTCATCCACCAAAGCTCTAATGCTGTTCAATGCATTAAATATGAAATGGGGGTTCAGTTGAGCTTTCAGGTTGTTAAGCTCAATTTCGTGGACGGCGGCTTCATGCTTTAATGACAGGTTATATCGTTCGAAATAGTTGTAAATAAAATAAAGAACGGACCAAATGAAAATGGTGAGATAATAAATAAATCCTAAACCGAGGATAGTAATGGGTGCCCAGATTACGTTACCATCGTACATGCCCAATGGTACTGATATTAAAGCCCTAAGAATATAAATCAAGGAGCTCAAAACCAAAACCGCCATAAGCGTCTTGGGAATAAGCATTCTCAAATTATAATCAAGCCATTTCTGCCGGATAATGAAATTTCTAAAGAGATGCGTTAACACTAAAAAAAGCGATGCCTCCAACAGCCAAAAAACCATTTGCATTGGGCTTTCCGTGCCCGAGAGTACAACCTGAATAATCGAGTACGACATCCAACCTCCAAATTGCAACGTCCAATACAGTCTTGTCTTATTCACTTGTATTCTAAAGTTCCGTTAAAAATAGGGAATTTAGCTTTCCTGAGCGGGTTCAATTATGTCAATGGGGTACCTTGACGATAAAGGGCTACGGATCATTCCTAAACAGGGTAAGCAAAAGCAAGCCAGCAAGCAGGGTAAGCACCCAGGAGACCACGTTCATCGCTTTTCGATACTTCGCAAAAAAGCCGTCCGTCATTAGCCCCATCATTACAAATGCGAGACCAGCAACGGTGTAGGTCAAAAATTCTAAGGTCTGATCTTTAAAGGCTTGGTAAATGGCCAACGCCACAAGCAGAATACCTACGAGATATTGCGTGTAGGATTTTTTCAAAGGACCTCGGCTTCCTTTTTCCTTAACCTAGAAGGAACAAACTTGCGAATGATCAGTCGAGTACCTTTATCGTAGGTAAAGTAATTCCATACCCAGTTTAAAAAAACGATAAGCTTGTTTCTAAAACCAATAATGGAAACAAGATGAATAAACATCCAAACCATCCATGCCGGGAAACCTCCTAGCGTACCTCCCCTGGGAAAATCTACAACGGCTTTATTTCTTCCTACGGTAGCCATTGAGCCCTTATCAAAGTATTTAAATGGTTTTAGAGGCTTTTTATCCAATAGGTTTCTTAAGTTCAAGGCCAAATGATCACCTTGCTGAATGGCTACGGGAGCTAACATGGGATGACCTTGTGGATAGTTCGCGGTTTTCATTGAGGCTATATCACCGATGGCAAAAATAGTATCGCACCCTATTACACGACTGTACTCATCAACCAGGATTCTGTTTTTCTCTAAAGCAGCCTCGGGTAGACCATCCGGGTAATTCCCTTTAACTCCAGCCCCCCAAATAAGTGTGTGCGTATTAATCTTCTCACCGTTACTTAACTTTGCTGACTTCCCGTCATACGTTTCTACCTGCGTATTTAAATAGACATCTACGTGAAATTTTTTTAAGTAACGAAGGGCCCTCTCGGAAGATTTTTCCGACATGCTCCCCAATAATCTCGACGAAGCTTCCAATAAAATAATTGACATTTTACTGAAATCCAGCTCCGGATAATCATTGGGTAAAATAGATCGTTTTAATTCTCCTAGGGCTCCGGCAACCTCCACGCCTGTAGGGCCTCCTCCCACCACCACCATGTTCATTCGGGACTTCTTTTCCATCACATCTTCCGTAATGGTGGCAGCCTCGAAGTTCTGTAGAATGTGACTTCTTAAGTCTAAGGCTTGGGGTATTTGTTTTAACGGAAAAGCATGTTGCATTAATGATACATTGCCAAAAAAGTTCGTTTTTGAGCCTGTAGCAATTACCAAAAAGTCATAGTTTAATTCTCCTATCTCCGTGCTGATTGTATTTCTAGCAGGGTCCACACTCATAACCTCACCCATCCGAAAAAAGAAGTTGTGAGCGGGCTCAAGTTGCTTTCTTAAGGGATCGGCAATTGAGTCGGGCTCCAAACCTGCAGTTGCCACCTGATATAATAAAGGTTGAAAAGTATGATAGTTATTTCGATCAAAAAGAACAATTTGAAAGGAGAGTTTTTTTAGTTTTTTCACAAGTTTAACACCTGCAAAACCTCCGCCGATAATTATTATTCTAGGAAGATCAGAGTCTGGAATCGGAACCATAAGTTGGGTTGATGTACTTAAAAAAAGAAACGTCCTTTACTACAGTTAGTTATCACCTAAAGATGATGTAATAAGAAATCTTTTTTACACATATGGAACTCTTTACATGTGAAATTGATTTTATATGAAATCAATTTTCATAGTTGATAAGTTTCAAGGTTTTGGTTGATGAACGAGAAATGCCGTCTAGCAATGCGAAGACGGCATTTCTATTTTGTTTCTAACTATTATTTTATTTTAAGGTATCAAAAAACTTCATGGCACTTTGGCCCAGATTATTTGCCACTATTTTTTTGTAGTCCGTGCCTCCCACAAAACCGCTATTCATAAATTCTGCTAACAGAGGAGACCAGTCATTACTTTTGGGCATGATAATACCAAACTGCTCGGTTTTATCATCTCCACCGGGATGTCTTTTTACCGGCTTTCTAGCCTGAACCGCCTCAAAATAGTAGGTAAAGTCGAGGTTAGAAAATTTCGTTGGGTCTTTGGTGATCATATCCATAGCCTCAGAAAACGAATTAACGTATTGAATCTTAAGGTTTGGGTAATGCGTCTTTTTTATATCCAGGATCCGCTTTTCGTTGGTCGAGTTCTTTACCGTTACTGCGGTCATGCCGGCGAACTTGGATGATACCTCTGACATATTTGAGAGGGTAGGCACAGAATTATGCGTTACTATCATTCCAATGTTGGTTATATAGGGAGGGCTGAAATTATAGACTCTTTTTCTGGCCGTTGTAATAGTGGTATTACTCAAACCGAACACACCTCCTGAAGAATTCTTCACCTCATCCAAAAACTGAGTGAAATTATCAGCATTTTTCGTCTGCAACGTGTAGGTAATCGATATTCCCTTGGTGTCCTGAACGTACGTTTTGAATCTCTCCATAATGTCGAAGGTAATTCCTGTGGTTACGGTGCCTTTTTGAGCGGCAAAACCCGGAGCATTCGAATGAGTAAGTACCAAAGTGGCAGATTTCGATGCCTTGGCTGACGCGTAGGTATCACCTTTTAATTGAGCGGTAAGCGGATGCAGTGAGACAAATCCGAAAGCTCCGATAAAGAAGAAAAGTTTCGCTGTTTTGTTCATGACATTAATAATGATTAAAAAATTTAAGCTATTGATTTACAAGCAAATAGTGACGCGCATGTAAGAATTTTACCATTTTAGCGCTGTAATTCTTGCTCAAGAAATCTCGAAGTATGACTTTCTTTGTTTTTGACTAATTTTTCCGGCGTTCCCTCGGCCACAATTCTGCCTCCTCCCTGTCCTCCTTCCGGACCAAGATCTACAATGTAATCTGCCACTTTAATGACATCCATGTTATGTTCAATGATTAAGACTGTATTGCCCTTATCAACCAATCTGTTCAATACATCTAACAAGTGTTGTATATCCTGAAAATGAAGGCCTGTGGTAGGTTCATCCAGAATATACATCGTTTTTCCGGTGTCCTTTTTGGACAGCTCAGTGGCTAGTTTGACACGCTGAGCTTCTCCTCCTGAGAGGGTGGTAGCGTGTTGACCTAGAGAAATGTAGTCGAGACCCACGTCGTGCAGTGTCTTGATCTTTCTGATAATTTTTGGTTGGTGCTCAAAAAATTGAACCGCTTCTTCCACCGTCATTTCCAAAACGTCAGAAATGGATTTGCCTTTGAACCTTACTTCTAACGTTTCACGATTGTAACGTTTGCCTTTGCATGTTTCGCAGGGTACATGTACATCGGGTAAGAAGTCCATCTCTATTAATCTTAGCCCTGCACCTTCACAGGTTTCGCACCTTCCCCCCTTAACGTTAAAAGAGAATCTACCGGGTTTATAGCCCCTGATTTTAGCCTCTGGCAGTTCAGAGAAAAGCGACCGAATATCTGAGAATACCCCAGTGTAAGTAGCCGGATTTGATCTGGGAGTCCTTCCGATAGGAGACTGATCTACTTCAATAACCTTATCCAAATGTTCCAGGCCTTCTATCCTTTTGTAAGACATAGGTTCCCTCCTAGAACGATAAAAATGACTATTTAGAATAGGAAATAAGGTTTCGTGGATCAACGTAGATTTACCACTACCAGATACACCTGTGACCAAAGTCATAGACCCTAAGGGTATTGAAAGATCAACGTTTTTCAGATTATGACCGCTAGCCCCTTGGAGTTTTAAAACTTTACCGCTCCCTTTTCGGCGTTTCTTGGGCGTTTCAATTTGTAGCGTCTCTTCAAGATATTTAGCCGTCGTACTTCCTAATTTTAAAAAGTTCTCAGGGCTTCCCTGAGCTACAATTTCGCCACCATGCCTGCCTGCGCCCGGACCGATGTCAATGATGTGATCAGAAGCGAGCATCATGTCCTTATCGTGCTCCACAACGATCACGGTATTCCCCAAGTCACGCAGATCTTTTAAGGCTTTGATCAGCCGCACATTATCACGCTGGTGCAAGCCAATGCTGGGTTCGTCTAAAATATACAATACACCAACCAGCTGGGTACCAATTTGCGTTGCAAGGCGAATGCGCTGCGCTTCACCGCCAGACAAGGATTTAAGCGGCCGGTTAAGCTGCAAGTAATCCAGTCCCACATCCAGCAAAAACCCTATTCGCTTTCTAATTTCCTTCAGGATCTCTGCTCCTATCCGATTTTGTCGTTCATCAAGTCGGTCTTCTAAGTCCGTAAACCAATCACCCAATGAGCGTATATCTAACATTGCCAACTCAGCAATATTCTTTTTAGCAATGAGGAAATGTCTTGATTCCTTTTTTAGTCTGGTACCGTCGCATTCGGGACAAACCTGAGTGATGGTAAAATCATTAACCCATTTTTGGATTTTCTCAGATCCTCCTTCCTTCTGTTTCTCAAGAAATTTAACAATTCCCTCAAACTTGGTTTGCCAGTCTGTGCCAGGGTATTTCACCGAAGCCACTGCAACGGGCACAGAGTCACCGTGGAGCAAAATGTCCAATACTTCACGTGGAATATTTTTTATGGGAGTAGAAAGATTTACCTTGTATTTTTTAAGGATAGCTTCGATCTTCTTAAAGATCCAAATGTCCCTGAATTCACCCAACGGCAGTATACCCCCACGGCTAATACTTAGCGTTTTGTCAGGAATGATGGAATCTTCGGTTATTTCCTCCACTTGGCCTAGCCCATTGCATTTCGGGCAGGCTCCGTACGGCGAGTTAAAAGAAAATGTATTGGGTGCCGGTTCATCGTAGGAAAGCCCTGTTTTGGGATCCATCAGGTATTTCGAAAAATGATGAATAGTATCAGTTTGATCCAATAACATACAAACTCCATTGCCCTCTTTCAACGCCACCCCTACAGATTTCCCTATTCTATATCGGTCTTTTTCCTGGACAATAATGCGGTCAATGACCGTCTCAATATCGTGTGTTTTGTACCGGTCTACCTGCATTTTAGGCACCAGGTCAATTACCTCTCCGTTAACACGGGCCTTTGAATAACCAGACTTTCTGATTTGTTGAAAAAGCTCGCGATAATGCCCTTTTCGGCCCTTCACCATTGGCGCGAGCAGGGTCAGTTTTTGGCCCGCAAAGTTTTGTAAAATATGATCTAGAATCTGGTCCTCAGATTGACGCACCATCTTCTCTCCAGAAAGGTAGGAGTAGGCATCCCCGGCTCGGGCGAAGAGAAGACGCATAAAGTCATAGATCTCCGTAATCGTACC
>JBCCIX010000061.1:0-13486 GCA_039028075.1 Bacteroidota bacterium
AATGAATTTAGATTCAGTCTATTTATAAATTTCCCATAGTCCGTCCTTTACGTCTACTTAACGCTTTCCTTTACGTTTAGTCCAATAAGCACTGAAGTCAACTTAAAAAGAAAATTATATCTGCCAAGATGCTATTGATTGAACTAATTCTTCCAAACTATTGAGCGCCACAATACGCGAGACCTGTGATCTAGTGGTTTGCAAAGTAAGCTGTATAAGGTGCAGTGGTTAAAGATGTTTTTAGCGAAGAATGAGTTCCAGTTTCTAGCTAAAAATCCAGAAGTAGATGTGATTACTATTGGTTTTCTATGCGGAATTGGTCGAAAAGAGAGCTTCAGTCCTTCGTTGTTGATGATACACGCTTTGTTAACTACTGATCGATAATGATGAAATCACCTACGAATGATCAAACCATAAAAAACCTGAAACAGGAAATTAAAGATCATCCTGAGAAGAAGCACCGTATCATCTTGAAGGCCATCAAGACCGCCGAACGCCCTGAAGTAAGTAAAATGATCAGAAAGTATGTTAAAAAGAATCTGTTCTAACTATTTGGTCCTCAGGATGATTGATCGCTACTAGATTTTTATGTTCTATGCCCATGCTAAATTAACTACCTAAAGACCATAAGCCATTCTTTGCTCCAATCTCGCACAAAAAGTAGAAGTACTTACTCTTGTTTTGAACGACTTCAATTCCTCTCTCGGCCCTCAAGATGTTAAAATGTTCTGAGCTGCGAAGGCTAATCTGAAAACTAAACCAAAAACGTCTGCCTAGGCACCAAGTAGAAGGAGTCGTTGATTCGGTGGAAACAGGTATTTGAATACCAGAGACCCCGATCTCTACATAGAATTTGCTATGTACTCACGGCAAGATAGCTAACCCCGGCTCTAGGAATTTATTCAGATCGTAAATATCTTAGTTGCGAATTTTTGAGAACATTAAATTTAATTCTCATGGAAATGTCTTATTCGAAAAGTCAACTTTTTGCTCTCGTTTTTCTGCGAATTTTAATAGGTTGGCATTTTCTGTATGAAGGACTCCTTAAACTTTTAAATCCACTTTGGACATCTGAAGGTTACTTAATGGGTTCTACGGGACCCCTCCAACGTTTTTTTCATTGGCTTGGTGGCAGCGACCTTATGGGCATTATTGACGTTTTGAATATAACTGCTCTTATCTTAATTGGATTATCGCTAACGCTCGGTTTTAGAACCAGGACGTTCTCCTACGTTGGTATCGTTTTATTGGTACTGTACTATTTGGCTTACCCTCCTTTACCGGGCTTGGAACTTAGCGCCCCCGCAGAAGGAAGCTACTTTATTGTTAGTAAGAATCTGATAGAAGCCGTCGCGCTTTTTGTGCTCATAAAATTTCCGACGTCTGCTTTCTTTGGTATTGACCAGTTTTTTGCTAAGAGAATTAAAACTACGTAACCGTTATGGATCAGGAAAATAGTAAATTGAGTCGGAGGTCAGTACTGAAAGGGCTGGCAGGGATACCAATCGTAGGAGGAGTTTTAGCCGGTGCCCTGGTTGAATCCGGTTCAAATCAAAAAAATAAGGAACGAATACTCAAGGCACTTAATATACAAGCATCACCTCCACCACCGGTGGGTTCCATGGAAGGTGATCCCATTAAGATTGGTATAATAGGTTTTGGAGGTCGCGGAGAGCATTTATGCCGTGCGGCAGGTCATGCCACAGGGGACTGGCTTGAGAATGCCCAGCCAGGTGCGATAAAGGCTTTTAAGGAGCAGGAAAATTTAAATACCAAGATTACAGCAGTATGCGACCTGTTCACAGTCCGAGCGAAGAAAGCCATTACCTTGGCAGAAGGAGTAAAACGATTTGATTCCTATCAGAAGCTGTTGGAGAAAGGAGACGTGGATGCGGTTATCATTGCTACTGCAGATCACTGGCATGCTCCCATTTCCATAGCCGCGCTGGATGCCGGCAAACATGTATATGTTGAAAAGCCGATGACCCATAATCTGGCTGAGACCTATGCGCTGAGAGATGCAGTCAAAAGAAATAATCGTACCGTTTTTGCCGTCGGGCATCAGCACCGCCAAACTCAAAGCTTTTTGACTGCGCAGGATATTATTAAGAAAAAAATATTAGGCCATATTTCATTAATTCAGGTAAATACTAATCGAAATTCCGATAATGGAGCTTGGCAGTACGGCATTCATTCCGAGGCGAGTCCGGCTACCATCGATTGGGATCAGTTTCTAGGAGATGCCCCTAAGATCCCTTTTAACAAAGAGCATTTCTTTAGATGGCGCAAGTGGTGGGCTTATGGTTCCGGGCTTTCGGGTGATCTTATGACCCACGACTACGACCGGATCAATTGTATCCTTAACATGGGTGTTCCTCAATATGTATCCGCTTCGGGTGGTATTTACACACATCGAGATGGCAGGAATGTACCGGATGTTTACCAGGTAAATATGGAATATCCGGAACTGCAAACCGGACGGAATGATGAGAAAACAATGGGTATGACACTTGTTTACTCGGCTACCTTAGGAAATCAACATAATCGCAGCACTTTGCTCATGGGTACTGAGGCATCTATGGAATTGGGAAATAGTCTCACCGTTTACGTAGATCCGGCTTCGCAGCAGTTTAAGGAGATGATGCAAGATAACGTAGTAGAAGGCGGTGAATCCATTTACAGCTATGATCCCGCCGGAAACAATACGGACGGAATAACCTCAGCCACGTCGAAATACTTTGCAGATAAGGGTTTACTGTGGACCTACAGGGATGGAAAAAGGGTGGATTCTACCTTTCTACATATCAAAGAATGGTTAAGTTGTATACGCAATGGAGGTAATCCCAGTTGTGGCATTAAAGAGGGGTTCGAAGAAGCAATTACTGCCCATATGGCGGGATTGGCCTACAAAATTGGCCGCAGAATGGAATGGGACCCACTGAAGGAAGAAATTATTGCTTTACCTGGTGAAAATCTGGATGAAATTCTCTTAGCCAATACGGATCGAATTTATCACGGCGCTATGGCCAACGACTTGGCGAATAGTATGAAGGTTTGATCCTTTTTTGGTTTTAACTATAAATGGGTGCTACTTTTAATTTTAATTGCTCATTGTGGTGTACAATCACTTTTATCGACCTGAAATTTGTAAGGTAAGCCAGTGAAAAAAATACTACTTACAGGGGGGCTTGGGTACATAGGCTCTCATGTTGCCATAGAATTGATTCAAAAAGGTTTCGATCCAGTTATTTTGGATGATCTTTCAAACTCCGAGTTATTTGTGCTGGATAAGCTGCAAGAACTCTCAGCAAGGGAAATTAAATTAGAAAAGGGAGATATACGAGATTTTGATTTTCTAACTACCCTATTTTCAACGTACCATATTGAAGGTATTATACATTTAGCGGCAAAAAAGGCGGTAGCTGAATCGGTGCGTGAACCTCTTCTTTATTATGATGTCAATGTACTGGGCTTGGTCAACCTTCTGAAGGTGATCAAAAAGGCCGGCGTTAAAAGGTTTATTTTTTCTTCCTCATGCACGGTGTATGGCCATCCACATCGTTTTCCGGTGACAGAACAAACGCCCTTTGGTGATACACCTTCTCCCTACGGAAAATCGAAACAGATCTGTGAGCAGATGCTTCAGGATGTGTCATCGCAAGTCGATTTTAAGGTGGTTTCGCTAAGGTATTTTAATCCAGTAGGTGCCCATGAAACGGCAAAAATTGGAGAACTGCCCAAAGGTATTCCCAACAATTTGGTACCTTATATCACCCAGACCGCAGCGGGATGGCGAGAGGAACTTTCTATTTTTGGTGATGACTACCAAACGGCAGATGGAACGGCCATCCGGGATTATATTCATGTGGTGGACCTGGCCAGAGCCCATGTATGCGCGTTAGAAGTAGAAGTTCCCAAATATATCGCCCTTAATGTGGGCACAGGTAAAGGCCATTCGGTGTTAGAAGTCGTACATACTTTTCAAGATGCCACCGGTATAAAACTCCCGTACAAAATTGTTGATCGGCGTCCTGGCGATGTGCCCGAAATTTACGGGGATACCAGATTTGCAAACACTATACTAGGTTGGAAAGCGGATAAGGGACTTTCCGAAATGCTTGTAGATTCCTGGAATTGGCAGCAAACACTGCCGGAGAAAGCCATTGATTAAAGCCCTATTTCCCGAGTGAAATCAATACGAATTAGATAGTTACCCGCATCCGACTAAATTTTTTTGAAAAGAAAAAGTGCCATTCAAGCGCCCAAGGAAAGATTTTTCTTCAATGCTGAAAACTACCCTACCCCCACCCGCCAATGTGCTGGAGTAACTAATAACTGCTCTTAAGGGAATTTAAAGCTTATTTTTAGCTAGTGATTCCAAATCAAAAAATCTTTTTCCGGTCGTCAGCAATAGATCTTCCTAAATATCTATTTCATTTATATAGTAGCTCGTAGTACTCCTTAAGCATTCTTTGTACAGCAAACTCTTCACGTGTATCCTGAATGCTGCTTCTCATCATTTCTACCCATTTTTCCCTGTCTTCGTAGAAGGTGGGAATAACTTCTTCTTGAAGCACTTTGTACATTGCTTTTAGATCATGAGCATCCAGCTTTTTCTCATCTTCACTTTCGAAACCGTCACCAAACTGCCAGCCATTCACGCCATCATTACAAGCTTCCGGCCACCAGCCATCCAGAATGCTAAAGTTCAATACTCCATTCATAGCTGCTTTCATCCCACTGGTGCCGCTTGCTTCTTTAGGCCTTCGTGGGTTATTGAGCCAAATGTCTGATCCTCTGGTGAGCATGGCTCCGGTCTTCATGTCGTAATCTTCGATGAAAGCCACGGATTGTGGATACTTTTTGGCCATTGCCACCAAACGCGTAACAATGCCCTTTCCGGTATCATCTAGTGGATGTGCTTTTCCTGAAAAAACAAGCTGTACGGTTTGATCATTCAACAAAGGCTCAATGACCTTCGGGTCTGAAAAGATGAAATCAGATCGTTTATAGGGGGCAGCTCGCCGAGAGAAACCTATCAACAGCTTTTCAGGATCAAACGATTGCCCGGTTTTTTCTTTAATGTAGTCGATTAGTTTTTCCTTGTTTACCTTATGGGCCTCCCAAATACCATTCCCATCGGAGGCCGCATCAAGCATTTTCTGATCTACCCAAGTACCTAAATGTATAGCATTCGTTATGGCAATAATATCCGACCGGTCGTCAATATGTTCCCACATTTTCCGAGCAGTCTCTCCATGCAGCTGTGCCACCGCGTTTGATTTTTTAGAAAGCCGTAGTGCTCCTACGGTCATGTTAAAAGGATCTCCGCCAAGCTGTTTGAGCTCGGGTCTCCCAAGATTCAAGTTGGCACCCATATACACCAATCGCTCAATGGGGTGGCTTTCATTTCCCTGAATTATGGGCGTATGTGTAGTAAAAACAACTTCTTTGCGGGTAATCGCCAAAGCCTCTTCAAAGGGCATGAGCTCTGTTCCCTGCATTTTTTCGCGGAGAAGCTCGAAGCCCGCGAATAGCGCATGGCCTTCATTGAAATGATAAATATCAACATCCACCCCTAACTTTCTCAATGCGCGAACCCCACCAACGCCTAGTATAATTTCTTGAGCAATCCGTTCTTCTCCAAACCATCCGTAAAGCTGGCCAGTAGTCCAACTATCTGGGTTATCAGGTATGTCTGTATCCAAAAGATAAAGCGGAACCGTTCCAAAAGTATCACACAACCATACTTTACATTTAACCTCGGTCTCCCTTATAGTGACACTAACAATGACTCCAGTATCTTTCAAAAAGTCATAGTTGTAATTTTTGAAAGAGTCGTAGGGTTTTCCATCTTCATCTATGCGCTGAGCGGTATACCCCTGCTTCCATTTAATGCCAATCCCTACGATAGGATAGCCATGATCATGGGCACCTTTCATGTAGTCGCCAGCCAGAATGCCGAGGCCCCCGGCGTAAGTTTTTAATTGGTCGTCAAGGCCGTATTCCATGCAGAAATAAGCCACTTTGGGAAGTTGGTTTTGTGACATAGGATTTAAATTTTAGGCGAAAAATTTCAAATAATTGAAGCTACTAAAATCAAGTTAAAAGAGCTACTATAGCGATTCTCGAAATTTTAACTTAACGCTAGCCTTCCATAAAAAAGAGGGCATAGTAACTTACCCTCTTTTTCCATGACAACAAATGAGTTTTTCACCTTGTTTCCTATATCATCTGAAATAACGATAATATTTACTTTTAGTAGTAATGCCTACAGGGCCTTCATAAATTCCTCCCAGGTTACCAATGTCTTCCACTAGTATTTCAATGCTGTTTTTACCCGAAGTTTTTATGAGATAGCTGGGTATATCGTACGCGCGTTGCTGCGCGTATGAAGTACTGCGTCCATATCGTCTACGGTCATTAGTTGCTCCTATGAGTTCACCATTGACGTAAACTTCATCAAAGTCATCGATTTTGCCCAGGAGCAAAATTAAGTTCTCCTTGCTCTCGCCTTCAGCAATTTCAAAAGTAGTACGGTACCAGGCGAAGCCGTCATACCTTCTAAACCCTTGTTTTTCCCAGGGAATGGGTACCATTATCTTTTCCCAATCTTCATCATCTTCTATTGGCTCTCCTGAGCGACTAAGGGCAAATGACCATAACCCCTGTAGATCTATTAACATCGGAGATCGTTCTGCCACTGGATAAATGCCCAAATCTCCGTCGGTAATACCTCCCCATTGGGTGGCATCAAAAATGCGGACGGCAATCGTATTATCACCAGAATAATTGATCAGGTTAGTAGGAAGCAGATAATTTCTCTCAGCCTGGTAGGCGGTTCTGAACTTAGGAGGCATTGATCCTGAAAACCCAATTAGCTCACCATTGAAATAAACTTCGTCAGCATCATCTATGTATCCGAGATTTAAATAAAGTTTTTCGTTGCGTGGAAGTTCTTTTCCGTCAAATTTTCGTCGGTACCAGGCAAAACCATCGTAGCCATAGAACCCTTCTTCCTCCCACTTTGAAGGCACCCATATCAATTCCCAATCGGAATCATCAAAATTGGTTTTTGCCCATTCCTGTTTATCACCAATACTAAATTTCCAACGCCCTCCTAAATCCACTAACTGGCTTACTGCCTGTGAAGTGGCTAAGGTGGCTAGAACCAATATGATGACTGCGTGTTTCAATGTTCTATATCAGGCTAAATTAGGATTTTCTCAAAAAAGTAAGGGGCCGACGATCTCGTTTGATTGTCGACCCCTAGATTGCTCAACCTTTACTTAGAAGCAATAACTTGTCCGGAAGGAAGGTGACTTGACCATGATTTTGCCCACAGAGGCTGATCGGGGTTAATGGATAATTCATACTTTACTGACATCCCTTCACAAGCGATTTCAACTTGATAGATTCCAGCATCCAAATCGCTCAGATCATATCTTTTCACAAAACCTTTTTCAAACTCTTTCCCTTTTATTTGATCTCTTTTAATTAGAGAAGTGCCCTTGTAAAATTTAACTTTAACCGTACCGCTGATGTCGTTTACATAGAGGAGCTTTAGCATACTGGGAGACGGAGTGGGTAAGATTTTGATGACAGGATCATTACCGCCTTTGTTTGCGAAAGCCGCTGTGCTTAAAATCATTAAGGCTACAGCGAAGATTGTTGTTTTGAGTTTCATGATTTTTCGTTTTTGTTGACTTTACTATTGATTACACCTCAAATAACGCGGGTTCATCCGCTGGAGATGTCATTGCTGAGTAAAGGAATGTAACAAGATGTCACAACCTTGAAAGGGAATGTAAAAACTGCCTAAATCAGTAATTTATAACCTGTTCCGTGAACAGTCACTATAATTTTGGGGGCATTTGGATTAGTCTCTATTTTCTGCCTTAGGCGGACTATGAAGTTATCAACTGTACGCGTGGTAGGTTGTTCCTCGTAACCCCAAATGTTTTCTAAAAGGTCATATCGACTGACCACTTGATGGCTATGGTCGAGAAGATAATGCAGTATTTCAAACTCTTTGTGCGAGAGTTTGACCTCATTAGTATCTTCCAGCGCTACATAAGAATGAAAATCAATGGTCAGTCTGCCAATGGTAACGCTGCTATTTTTAATTTTATCCGTCTTTCCATCGCTTCTTCTTAAAATAGCTTTAATGCGTGCGAGTAATTCACGGACACTAAAGGGCTTGGTAACGTAATCATCCGCGCCTAACTCCAATCCTAAAACTTTATCAATTTCTTCGCCTCTTGCAGTCAGAAGAATAATAGGCGTTTTAATGCCTTTGGCGCGAGCGTTTTTGCAAACGTCAAAGCCGGACATGTTCGGCAGCATCACATCTAAAAGTACCAGGTCAAACGCATTGGTATTGACCTTTTCCAAACCACTGTCTCCTTCACTGGCAGTTTCCACAGAATAGCCTTCAAATTCCAGATTATCTTTAAGACCCAACTGCATGGCCGGTTCATCTTCTACGATTAGTATTTTATACATACACAAGCTTCAGGGTTTACTTAAAGGGAAATATAGAAAAAATTCCGAACCCTTTCCGAGTTCGCTTTTGACTTCAACTCTACCATGGTGTCCCTCTACAATTTCTTTAACCAACGATAAACCCAGGCCGGTACCTCTACTTTTTGCCAGGTCACCGGAAGACACTCTGTAGAACTTATCAAAAATATGCTTCTGGTCCTGCTTGGATATGCCCACGCCTTTATCTTTTACGGATACAAAGCCAAAGTCGCCATCTCTTCCACAGCTGATATCAATATGTTTGTGTGAATTACTGTATTTAATAGCGTTATCGAGGAGATTGACCACAACCTCCACAAAGGCCTGCGAGTCGGCCAAAATAGATCGGTCCAAATTGGATGTAAAGCCGTACGAAAAGCCTTTACTGGTTAAATGATATTCATAGGTATTTAATATATCTTCAATGGCTTCCTGTACATTCAAAGCTTGAATGTTTAATGCCTTTTGGTTAGCCTCCATACGGCTAAAGGTGAGAATGCGATTGACAATACCCGTAAGACGATTAGCTTCTTTATTGATGATGGAATAATACTCATGCTTTTTTTCTTCTGACTTTATGCGGTCTAATTCCAGCGTTTCGGCAAACATGCTGATCAGTGCGAGCGGGGTTCTAATTTCGTGAGAAACATTGGAAACAAAATCAGATTTGTTTTGCGCCAGGCGCATTTCTTTTTTTACGTTAATAAACACTAAAAAAGCACCTAAGAGAAGTATTATGTCCAGTGCTATGATCAGCGCAAGGTTAGTGTAAGTACGTTCATCTACAATGTCTTGGATTGAGTCTCCCTGCGTAGTAATCCCCAAATAATGATCAGGCAAAAGCCACAGTTCCTTAGTTTTTGCTATGGCATTCGTAGAGCTGTCTGTGTCATTACTTTGAAAAAGAGGAATATCAGAGTTTTTATTGTACGCATTCAAAATGAACTTATCTTGAGCGATGCGCTGAAGTTTCGGTCCTAACAATTCTTCTATAAAAAGTAGAGGATCAATAACTAAGCCGCAGATATACTTCTCTTTAAACCTTGGATCTAGTATAAAAGCAATCAGTGCTTGATTATTGAGCCGCTCAAAAGGTTCGTTTTTCTTGAACCCACTCTCCTGGTAGCGGATCAGTTGTTTAACTTTTGCGCTTTGTTTGGCAATAATACCGGCTAGCAAAATTCTGTTATCAGCCGTATTTAGAATACTATCGTTAGTAAAAATCTCTACCGACCCGTCCAGCTCCAGCGTATCGCCAATGAAGATCATAGAAAGGGCAGGGTTAAGATCAAGGAGGGTTTGTATTTTCTGGGGCGTAGAGTCTCCTTTTGCCATTTCCAACCCTATTTGAATTTTCGATATCCAGCCGTTCAGGATATCGTCAGAATATTGGTTGGCAGAATACAATATGGCATCAAGTTGATCTTCATAAATCTGATTGATCACTTCTTCATCTTTGTTCAAGGAGGATATTTCATAAGCTGAAAAGAAGATTGCAGGTAGCAGAAATATCAACAGTAAGATTAATTCAATCTTTCTTAAAGAACCCATGATCCAATGTTACGACAAAATTGGAATCAAGTTATATCAAGCTTTCATGCGTTTTACAGATAAAACTCTATAGGCGAGAAAGAGGCTGACTAGAGTAAGGACGGCCCCTACGAAAAAAGCAGCCCCCGGTAGATAAATTGCAAAACGGTTAGCGCTTGTAAAATAGTAAAATACATTTGTCATTAAAAGTGGGCCAATTATGGCCGTGACATTGACCATGCTGGTCAGTCCTCCTTGAAGCTCTCCTTGCGCTGTGTCAGGAACTGAATTAGACATTATACCTTGCAGTGCGGGTCCTGCTATTCCTCCCAAGGTGTAAACAACAGTAAAGGCAAACATCATCCACTCTTCAGTTGCCAAACCAAAAAGTAAAAATCCCAAGGCATAAAGAAGCAGACCGACATAAACGGATCTGTTTTCACCTAGAAACGGCATGATCCACCGGATGAGTACTCCTTGTACGATCGCAGTCATTATGCCGACCAAGGTCAGAGAGTAACCAATCCACGCCGGATTCCAGTTGAATAGTTCCTTTGTAAAATAGGGCCAAGTACTTTGTGTGGCGTGGCCCGCAATGTAGATCAGCATCAGTGATCCGGTCATTCCTATGATTACCGGATATTTTTTCAACCGAAGTAACGTGCCCACTGGGTTTGCTCTTCTCCAGTCAAATTTTCTTTTGTTTTCCGCCGTCAGCGATTCCGGGAGAATGAAAAAGCCATAAAGACAATTCATAATCGTGAGGGCTGCTGCTCCGTAAAATGGCACCCTAGTGCCATATTCCCCAAGTATACCTCCAATTGATGGACCAATGATAAAGCCCAGTCCAAAGGCGGCACCAATGAGGCCGAAGTTTTTTGCTCTTTCTTCAGCTGTGCTAATATCGGCAATATAGGCAGATGCCGTTGTAAAACTAGACCCCATTATACCCGCAATTATTCGTCCAATAAAAAGCCAGATAAGCGTAGGTGCTAATGCTGTGAAGATATAGTCAAGCCCAAATCCAAAAAGTGAGATCAAAAGTACCGGCCTACGACCAAATTGATCGCTCAAACCCCCCAATATTGGCGCAAAAACAATTTGAACGAGGGAATAAGTAACAGTTAAAAACCCTCCAATGGCGGCAGATTCGCTGACCGATGCCCCGGTCAACTCATTAATCAGGTCTGGAATTATAGGAATGATTATGCCAATGCCGGTGACATCTATTAATAAGGTAATAAAAATGAATCCCAGGGCGGCCTTTTTGTTCTTTGCCATAAGTAGAGCGTGCGAATATAGGTAATTAGGCTGGGTTAATTATTTGACCATGGCTTCATTTTTTCTAGTCCTTCGAGAAGAAATGAGTGACTTTTTCTCGCAGGGTTTTAGGTTCTTACCTCTACGCCAGATCGCTAGATGCCAGAAGCCCCAATGCTATCTAAGTTCTAAAATCATCCATTTTGTATTAGCCTGCCCGCCCAATCCAAAGCGAATTACTTCTTTGGAAACTTCAGTTTAAGTTCCTCAAAGTAAAACATCGGCTATGATCGACTCCGGCGCACCGTTATAATCCTGATTAGCCTTGGAGTCAAAGAGCTTTTCGGCAATATGCATTTTAGATGAATCTTACTAAGAACTTGCCTACTTGTGTTTCGGTTAGTAGTAACGAGCCCGCTTACCCCAAAATTTAGTTCCACCAAAAACACCCCCCTGGTAACTGTGCGTTAATCAGATCCTTAGCGCTTGCATGTCCAGGCGTTGGATTACATGCGCAGTGAGTTGGTTCACCGGCCATTCTCATTTGACCGAAATTCTACTTTATCAAGTCCGAGTTGGAAGTATAATGATGGTACATACGTAACAATGACCATTACATTCCTGAGAAAGCTTTTTCTTTAGATCGAAAGGAGAATAAACCGGAAAAGCAAAGCTTATGAAGTTGCTATCCTGTTCTTTCTCGGACCCTTTTAGCAGCCAGAATGGGGGCGAAATTCAATTGACATAAAGCCCAACTTGTCATTTGACCTTTGAGCAGTTCTAGAAAATTTATCTTCAAAGCGCAACCTATTGCTAATATATAGGTCTTATAGGTAAGAACTTAAGTAAATCATAAGTAACCTGTTATGAAGCCAATCACGATACTTTTATGCTCTTTCTTTATTTCCTCAGTCGTTTTAGCCCAGAGAAGCGAAATACGAGACGTACAAACTTTCAATGAAATAGCTTTTGCCACCAGTGGAACGGTATATCTCAAACAAGGCAATACGCAAAAAGTAGAGCTTAAGGGTGACCGTGCTGATTTAGATGAAATAAGAACTGAAGTGAGAGGAGGCCGACTACTTATCAAAAACCGATCGAATAGTTGGTTTACATGGAATAACAACAGCAATGTAGATATTTATATTACGATGAAGAAACTCAACGGAGTCAGTGTTTCCGGTTCGGGTAGGGTATACGGAGAATCTAAATTCATTACTGATTTTTTAGAGCTCGGGGTCAGTGGAGCAGGAAAAATGGAATTAGATGCTGACGCCAAAGAAGTCGATATGTCCATTTCCGGCTCTGGTAAGATCGTGCTGGGAGGTGAAGGAAAAATAACAGATATCTCTATTAGCGGTTCGGGGAAGATTGATGCCGAAGATTTTAAAGCCAGCAACCATGAAATCAGAATTTCTGGTTCGGGAAGTTGCTATGTTCATGCTGACGAATCCATTGAAGCGCGCATCAGCGGAAGTGGGAGTGTTTATTACAAAGGCGACGCGCGTAAAATAAATAGCCGTAGTTCTGGAAGTGGTAAGGTTAAACGTATTTAATTATAACGGTTAAGCGATACTTCAAAACGGTGTTTTTAATTGGGATTAAAGAATTTTTATACTTACCCTAGATGATTACTTATCAGAGCAAAATTTCTTCCTTCTAACGCTCCATGTAAACGAGTTGATTGCTATGTTCCTTTCCGGGAAAAATAGCTCTAAAAGCCAGGCTACGAGGAATCCTTAGAATTGAAATATCTCTTTTGGAGCGTCTCCAGATTGATTTAGAGCACTAGGTCGTGATTCCTTACTTGGTCTTACTGGCCTATTCTAAGGCTTTTTGATCTACAAAATACAGCACAGGAATTAGGGCATTAATGGGCCATGTATCACTTAGAGTTTGGTCCAACGGTACCTCCTTTATCCACGGCTAGCCTCATAGCTTGGATCCTACCGGTAATCAAGAAGGGCCGAAATTTTAGAGTACATTTTATGGTACACAGCTGTCAATACAATCGCATTTATATAAAAATCACCTAAGTTTATTCTATATGATCGATCTAAGAAGCGACACATTAACGAAGCCCACCCCGGGGATGTTGAAGGCAATGATGTCAGCCGACGTGGGTGATGATGTTTTTGGTGAGGATCCTACTATAAATGCTTTGGAAGAAAAG
>JBCCIX010000062.1:0-13475 GCA_039028075.1 Bacteroidota bacterium
ATGAGATCGGTCATATGAACATCTTTTACGTCAAAGCCGGCTAAATGCATACACCAAGCCATTTCCCGGTCTCCGTTTACTCCCTTTTCTCTAATAATCGCAGCTTTGATCCCCGTTCTGGATTTTCTGTTGATATCCAATCCTATTTGCTCCAGGTTTCCCATAAAATGAGTTGGAAAGGTAAACTTGAGTCCTTGTTTTTTGTAGTTTGTAAAGCGGGCCTGCGAGAGGTCAGCCCCACACTGCTCTCGATCCAATAAATAGGAAGTCTTAAACCAGATATCTCGTAATCTATCAATATCGAGGTGCTTATCATCGATTTTCAAGGTTCTTTTTTCGCTTACAACGCCGAGTTTTACACATTCCAATTCACTAGAGAGCATCTCGCTTAAAAACTTGTTTTCTATCTGTAAGATAAGTCCGGGTTTCTCACTAAACAGTATTTTGATCCTATCTCTTTCTTCGAATCCTGAGAGATCGATTTCTACACCTAAATTGGGCGTAGGGAAACACATTTCAAGTAAGGTAGTAATCATTCCTCCCGCAGATACATCGTGACCGGCTACTATTTTTCCCTGCTTGATGAATTCCTGAATACAAGTAAATGCTTCTGCAAAGTAGGCGGCATTTAACACATCAGGTGCGCTTTTACCCAAGGCATTTCTAACTTGGGCAAATGAACTTCCTCCAAGTTCGAATTTACCTTGAGTGAGATCTACATAAACTAAGGAACTGGCAGTGTTTGCTTTCAGGGCAGGACCGATAATTTTAGTGACATCGGAAGCTTCTGCGGCAGCGCTGACGATTACTGTTCCAGGCGAAAAAACAGTTGTGCCATCCGGATATTTCTGAGTCATCGAAAGAGAATCTTTACCCGTTGGTACGTTAATGCCCAGGTCAATGGCGAACTGACTCAAGCCCTGGACCGCTGTGTAAAGGCGAGCGTTCTCGCCTTCATTTTTTGCAGGCCACATCCAGTTAGCACTGAGCGATACACCTTTTAAACCATGGGTAAGCGGCGCCCAAATCAGGTTGGTTAATGCTTCTGCCACCGAGAGTCTCGAACCTGCGGCGGCGTTCAGTAATGCCGGAACAGGTGAATGTCCAATAGAGGTAGCAACGCCAGTTTTATTTTTGTAATCAATAGTCATAGCGGCTACATTGTTCAATGGGAGCTGAATTTCACCACATGTCTGCTGCTTGGCTACTTTGCCGGTAACAGATCTATCTACCTTGTTCGTTAGCCAGTCTTTGCAGGCGACTGCCTCTAACTGAAGTACCGCATTTAAATAGTTCTCTAAGTCGTTAAAATTGTATTCTATATCGTTAAAAGATTCTGTGGAGGTTTTATCGGTTAGAATGGTTTTAGGCGAAGAACCGAACATGTGAGCGAGTTTCCAGTCAATAGGATTTTTACCGGTTTCCTTGTTTTCAAAAACAAATTTGCCATCCTCAGTGACATCTCCAACGATATACATAGGCGCTCTTTCCCTTGCAGCGGTCTCTTTCAAGGTAGTAGTGTTTATCCCTTTGATCACTAAACCCATTCTCTCCTGCGATTCATTGCCTACGATCTCTCTATCCGACAAGGTAGGATCACCCACAGGGAGTGCATTTACATCAATTTTGCCGCCCGTTTCTTCTACCAATTCCGATAGACAATTCAAATGGCCGCCAGCGCCATGATCGTGGATGGATACAATAGGATTAATTTCCGATTCTGCCATTGCACGGATAGCGTTCATAGCTCTTTTTTGCATTTCTGGGTTTGACCTTTGGATAGCGTTGAGTTCAATGGAGTTACCAAATTCTCCGGTGGCTACTGAAGATACCGCTCCTCCGCCCATGCCAATGCGATAATTATCACCGCCAAGGATGACGATCTTGTCGCCGGCCGAGGGTGTATCTTTGATACTGTCTTGCTTTTTGCCAAAACCTATGCCTCCGGCAAGCATGACCACTTTATCATAGCCGTAGAATTTATTATTTTCTTTATGTTCAAATGTGAGTACGCTGCCACAGATTAATGGCTGACCGAATTTGTTGCCAAAATCGCTGGCCCCGTCCGATGCTTTGATCAGAATATCAAGAGGTGTCTGGTAAAGCCATTTTCTTGGTGCATGCTTATACTCCCACGCACGATCTGATGCTAAACGAGAGTATGAAGTCATGTACACAGCCGTTCCCGCGAGGGGGAGACTTCCTTTGCCACCGGCAAGTCTGTCTCGGATCTCTCCTCCTGAACCTGTAGCTGCACCATTAAATGGTTCCACGGTGGTAGGGAAGTTATGGGTTTCGGCTTTTAAACTTATGACTGAATCTATGTCTTTCGTTTCGAAATAATCAGGTTTATTCTGAGTTTTTGGGGCAAACTGTTCTGAGGTGGGGCCTTCAATAAAAGCCACATTATCCTTGTAAGCCGAAATGATGTAGTTTGGATTTTTTTGGGAAGTTGCTTTGATCATCTTAAAAAGTGATTCATTACGTTCAATGCCGTCTACAATGAATACACCATTGAAGATCTTATGTCTACAGTGCTCAGAATTTACTTGAGAGAAGCCGAATATTTCGCTATCCGTAAGTTTTCTTCCCAGTTCTGAACTTACCGTATTTAAATAATCAATTTCTTCATCGCTCAAGGCCAGACCTTCCTTCATATTGTAAGCCCCTATATCGTCAATTTGGATTACGGGCTCCGGCGGGTGCATAACGGTGAAAATAGTAGGGTCTAAGTAGGCATAAAGCACCGAAAGCATGGGATCATACCTAACGTTTTTGTCCTTAGTTGCTGTGAATTCTTCTATTCGATCAATACCAGCTACTCCCATATTTTGGGTAATCTCTACGGCATTAGTACTCCACGGAGTGACCATCTCCTTTCTGGGGCCTACAAAATATCCTGAAATCTTTTCGGCATCTATTTTTGAAGATCTGCCAAAAAGCCAGCTGAGCTTATCTAGCTCTTCTTCCGTAAATTCTGAAGTATGCGCTACACCGTAAACTTTGGTTAAGACATCACCAAAAAAAGAGATCATTTATAGCTATTTGAGGGTGGAAAATGAACACCCGCAAATGTAGAAAAATTGAGGAACTATAGCTGGTCCTCACGCAGCTAGAAAAACTTCTTGTAGTTTGCTTCCTGGCTCCAGAAGTCAAGACATTTTTGAACTTCATTTTCTCGGAATTCTTCGTCTTTTTTCAACTCGCGCCAGTCCCCCATACCTAACGATTCGCACAACTTAAAAAAACGATCACCTTGACCTGCTTTTTTATCTTGTATCATAGCACTTAATAACGGACGACCTTCTTCATGTTCTTCTTCAGAAATTTCGTCAAGGATCTCACCTAATAACTGCTTTTCGTGCTTTATGTCCATATTCAGCCCCAGATCCACTTGATTGATCAATCTTCTGTAAGAAATTGGGCTGTCTCCGGTCTTTGCTAGCTGAATAAGTTTATTGCGAACTCGAGAATTCAAAGTTTGTGATTTTTGCTCGTCCGCAAAATTATAAAAAGATTGAAAAAAGCCTAATCTGACAACGCAAAGGCTACTTTATTAATTAAATCGTTATGACCACAATCTAAGGTAGTTAACTTCACTTCTCGCAGTCCTTGGGCAAAAGATTCGATGCCTTTTTTAGAGATGACACGATCGTATTTTCCAAGCCAAAAGTTTAGCTCACAGGTACGCTCATTGATACGTTGGGTGAGAGAAGCGGTCGGCGATTTAAAATCTTTGTAGACGATCCATGAAAAATAGACTCTGTGTCTCTTACTGGCGGTGTCCATTTGGCTTGTTGCAAATCGCATAAGGCCTTTATCTACAAGCCCCAATTGATTTAACCCATTGATAATGCTGTAAAAGCGTTTTGGATGTACGATCATACTTTTGAAGTAGCGTCTAAAAATACTGGGATAAGTGGCCAGGTTATACCAAATATTAGTTTCAATACCATCAGGGGCCAATAAATGCATTTTTTTTACCTTATCAGGGAAAAGTTCAAAAGAGGTAAGCGCTATCTTCGCCCCGAGACTAAAGCCGAGCATATCAAAAGTGTCGATACGATGCTTTTGAATTACTTTTTTCAAAATGTCTTTCCACAGTAGCTTTTTCAGAGGTTGATTTTTGAAAATCCATTTACTGCCGTGAAAGAAATGGTTAAAAGAGTAGGTAGTATATTCTCGCCTTAGTTGCTTAATCACCGGTTCGAGGTCACCTGCTTTTTGACCAAAGCCGTGAAACGCAAAGAGTGCTTTAGAACCACCAGGATATATACTATAATTGAGCTCACCGAAGTTACCGGTAACTTTGCCTTTTTGCATCATAGTTTGGCCCTGGCCCCTTCTTTGCCTTCTTTAAGGTTATAATAAATACGCTGTGTTGGATAAGCAAAATCTATCGAGTCTGATTTGGAAAACTCAGAAAGTACATCTTTCCAAATGGCATCTTCCGTTACTCTGCGCTTATTCGGAATACATAAATAACGCATACTCAGCATGACCCCACTGTCTTTCACCGCTACATACACGATAGGATCAAGTGTATTATAGTAAATCATAAACTTTTTTGAGGCATCCAACAACTTTTGCTCTGCGGCATCAGTGAATTGCGCGCAGTGTTTTGCTACGATTTTTTCGAGAATAGACTTGGCCCTTTGCCAGTCACTTTCAAACGTAACCTGAACACCGAGCTCGTTCCAGATATGGCTGAATCCTTGGTCATAGTTTGTTTGGCTTTCTGTAAACACCTTTCCATTGGGAATATGAATAATTCTGCCCGTGCTTTGATCGGCATCCACCCAATTGCCAATTTCATTAACGGTGAATTGGAAAAACCGTATATCGATTACGTCACCGGCGTGATTGCCTATCTGAACACGATCACCTACGTCAAAAGGTCGGCGGATAAGAATAAATAACCATCCTGCAAAATTGGTGATAGGATCTTTGAGTGCTATCGCCAGACCTGCCGAAAGAAGGCCTAGAAATGTAGCCAAGGAGTCGATCTGCTTAATCCAAACGATACTTATGAGAATAAGACCCAGAGTAACGGTAAAATACTTTACACCATTTCTCCAGTAATAGCGGACTTTTGGATCTTTGATTCGGGTAAAGATCAGTTGAAGGATAATTAATTTGAACCCCCAGAGTACCATTACTATGGTCAATGATAATAAAAGCCGCGTTTCTACCGGGGTGATACCTAAAGTATCCATTAGCCATTGTTCGATGCTTTGTTCGGTCATAGTGCTAGTCTCGCGTGTGTGTCAAATATAGCACGAAAATGATGCCGCTACCTACAATACCTATCGTTCCGAAAACGATTGAAAACGGTATTTCGCAATTGATTTTCAAAAAGAAAGAAAAAAAGATGCTGCTAAGGAAACCAAATGAGCTTAGCTACGTTGAAACCATGGAAACTGTAGGAGTAACTAAAGTTTCCTGAGTTTCTATCAACCTAAAAAGAGCAAATGGAAATTAAGAATAAGATTATTGAAGGTGCGACTACTCTTTTTCATAAATACGGAGTTCGGAGTGTTTCCATGGATGATATTGCCAGGTATTTGTCAATGTCAAAAAAAACGTTGTATCAATATTTTAAAGATAAAGATGAACTGGTGACCCTAGGTATGCGAGCGCATATGGAGCAGGAAAAAAGTGAGTTTGAAGAGATAGTGGATCATGCAGATAATGCTATACATGAGATGGCCAGTGTTACCAAGTTGATGCGTAAGAATATGAAAGACATCAATCCTTCGTTACTTTATGACCTTCAAAAATACCATCCTAACGCATGGAATGTATGGCTCGATTTTAAAGACAACTATATAAAGGATTCTGTAGTTTCTACTTTACGGAGAGGAGTAGAACAGGGACTATTCAGAGACGAGATTGATCCCGAGATTATGGCCATTTTTAGAGTAGAACAGGTACAAATGGCGTTTAATGACCAAGTCTTTCCCTCAGATAAATTCAATTTCAAAGAAGTCCAAATATCATTTTTAGATCATTTTATTTACGGATTAGTCAATGATAAAGGGCGTGTACTTTTTCAAAAATATTTAGATCAAGAAACCAAAACTAATAGTATTGAACAACATGAAAACTAGGGTATACTTATTCGTGGTGGTTGTCATGCTACCCTTGCATGCAGCCAAAGCGCAGGATAACAACAAAAGTGCATTTTCTTTGCAGGAAGCGATTGACTATGCAGTTGTCCATAATCAAAATGTAGTAAATGCTGCGTATGAAAAGGACATCGCTGATACCCAGGTCAAGGAGACGTTAAGCAGAGGGCTACCACAAATAAATTTGAATTCGGGTCTTAATTATAATTTTGAACCTCAGAAAAGTTTGCTTCCGCCGGAAGTATTTGGGTTAGATCCTAACGATCTTCCTGAGGGTGCCGAAGAGGTGGACGGGGAGTTGGTGAACACGTTTCAACAGGCATATGACGGGAATATTGCCTTAAGCGCGAGTCAACTCATTTTCGACGGTTCGTTTTTCGTTGGTTTGCAAGCCGCCAAAACGTTTAAAGAACTTTCTACTAAAGATCATATAAAATCTCAGATCGATGTCGCCGAAGCGGTAGCTAAAGCCTACTATAATGTATTGGTTAATCGTGAGCGGTACGACTTGGTTATCGTTAACAGGAGCCGATTGGATTCATTGTTTCGAGATACGGACGCTCTGTATAGAAGTGGTTTTGCAGAGAAAATTGACGTTAGCCGGGTTAAGGTGCAGTTGAACAATATCAGTGTTCAAGTAGACAATACCAAACAAATCCTTGATTTGAGTGAGGATCTGCTGAAATTTCAAATGGGAATGAAAATTTCGGATACCATCACACTCACCGATGACTTGGAGGAAGTGGATTTCGCAGTGATTGAAAAAGAAGATTTTTCTTACGGAGAGCGAATTGAATATTCTCAGCTCCAAACGAATCTCGCTTTGGTGAATTTGGATCTTAAAAATAATCGTGTGCAACGCCTTCCTGCCGTGTACGCTAATTTCAATTACGGCTACAATACGCAGACGGGTGAGTCGTCTAAGCTATTTAATAGCGACAGGTGGTTGAGTTTTGGTTCTTTGGGTTTATCTGTGGGTATTCCAATTTTCGACGGGTTTTTAAAAAGCAGCAGAATTCAGAAGAACCAGATTCAAGCCAGACAAATCCAGCAGTCTTTTGATCTTTTGGAAAATTCGATTGACTTGGAAATTACCGAGGCCAAAGTCAATTTAACCACAGCGTTAGATAATATGGTGGCGCAGAAAGAAAATACGGAATTAGCGGAGGAAATATACAATGTGGCTAAGATTAAATATGAGGAAGGTGTAGGATCTAGCATAGAAGTAACAAATGCTGATGCAGACTATAAAGAAGCTCAAACTAATTATTACAATTCACTCTACGATGCGCTCGTGGCAAAAGTAGAACTACAAAAAGCATATGGTACGTTATTCAACTAATTATATTTTATCAACCCAAATTAAAATGACAGTAAACACTACTTCTTCGATCCTCGTGATGGCGCTTATGCTAGCGTCCTGCGGGGCTAAAGAGGGATCTATAGACGAGTTAATTTCTTCAGGTGATCTGGAAGCTATCAGAGAAAAGAAAAGTGAGATCACCACTCAGCAACGCGAATTAGAGGCGCAAATTGCCCTTTTAGACTCTGTAATCAGTGCGAATGATGAGAACAAAAAGTTGCCTTTGGTTACTACTTTTACCGCTCAGAAAGCTCATTTTGATCACTTTATAGAATTGCAAGGCGATGTAACCACAAAGCAAAATGTGCTTATTTATCCTGAAGTTGCCGGTCTTCTCGTGAAAGTAAACGTCGCAGAGGGGCAGCGAGTATCGAAAGGGCAAGTTATTGCCGTCATCGATGATGGGGGCATGAAGAACCAATTGCTACAGATGAAAACGCAATTGGCGCTGTCTGAGACCACTTTTGAACGACAAAAGCGACTCTGGAACCAGAAAATCGGCACGGAAATACAATATCTACAGGCGAAGGCAGCATACGAAGCACAAGATAATGCTGTGAAACAAATGGAATCGCAGTTGGACAAGTTCACGATTACCGCTCCATTCACCGGTATTATTGATGACGTGATCAAAGATCAAGGCACGGTAGTAAGTCCAGGAGGTCCCGGTTCCGAAGTGTTTAGAATCATAAATCTTTCTAATATGCATATAGAAGTTGCGGTTCCTGAAACCTATATCGCAGCTGTAACCGAGGGTAAATTGGTAAAAGTGTTTTTTCCGGTGCTAGGGAAAGAGATTGAGTCCAAGGTAAGGCAGACCAGTAATTTTATTAATCCAAACAATAGATCGTTCATTGCCGAAATCCCAGTGCCTAATACTGACGGTCAAGTGAAGCCTAATTTGACTGCTAAGGTGCATATTAATGATTACCAAAATGAGCAGGCCATACTCATTCCGCAAAGTGTAATTTCTGAGAATGCCGATGGAGAGCAGTATGCTTTTGTCGCCGATAATATAAGTAAGAATAACACCGCCAACGTTAAAAAAACCATAATTAAGACCGGTAAGACGCAAGGTGACTTTGTAGAGGTACTTTCGGGGATAGCTGATGGCGCAAGTGTAATTAGTGAAGGAGCTCGAAGCGTAAAAGACGGTCAAGAGATTAAAATATTAACGCAATAAACGCATGAAGAATACCAATAAAAAAGTTGATAAAGAATTTAAGTTGTCCTCATGGGCGATAGATAATCCGTCTGTGATCTATGTCATGATTGCTATCTTCCTTTTTATGGGGTTATCCTCTTATTTTTCAATGCCCCGGGAAGATTTTCCCGAGATAATAGAAACCAAGATTTATATCAGCACACCCTTTCCTGGTAATACAGCTGAAGATATTGAAAGATTGATAACCGATCCTCTGGAGGACAGACTGAAGAACATCAGTAACGTTGATGAAATTCTTTCTACTTCTCAGGAAGATTATGCCATTATCATTGTGGAGTTTGACGAAGATATTACGGTTGAGGATGCCAAGCAGAAAGTAAAAGATGAGGTAGACAGTGAAAAGGCAAGTGAAGATTGGCCATTATTTAACGATGCTAAAGTAGAACCAAATGTTTTTGACTTAAGGCTATCCGAGGAGATTCCAATCATGAATATCAACATCTCAGGCGACTATCCTGTCGATGTTCTCAAAAAGTATGGAGAATACCTGGAGGAGGCAATTGAGGACTTACCTCAAATTAAAGCGGTGGACATTCGAGGAGCCCAGGAAAAAGAAGTAGAGGTGGCCGTTGATATATACAAAATGATGGCTGCAAAGGTCAGTTTTGATGACGTTTTGCAAGCCATTGAAAGTGGAAATATGACGATGTCAGCTGGCAATTTGAAGGCAAGCGGCCAGCGAAGGACGATCCGAATTCTAGGGGAGATTGAGAAGCCCGATGAACTGGAAAATTTTGTAGTAAAGTCTGAGAATAATTCACCCGTATATATTAAAGATATTGCTACGGTGAGTTTTGAAGAGGAAGATAAAACAACCTATGCGAGGGAGTTTGGTCATAGTGTGGTAATGCTTGATGTAAAAAAGAGATCAGGCAAAAATATGATTAAAGCGGCCAGCACCATTCGTGAAATAATAAAGGAGGCTGAATTAAACTATTTCCCTCCTGATTTAAATATCACCATTTCAAATGATTCCTCACCAAGAACACTTAATCAGGTAGACGATCTTGTTAACAATATCATTTTTGGTATTCTCCTGGTAGTAACGGTCTTAATGTTTTTCCTGGGTTTTAGAAATGCACTTTTTGTAGGTTTTGCTATACCCATGTCCATGTTTATGTCCTTTACTATTTTATCAGCTTTGGGCTATACCATGAATACCATGATACTCTTTGGTCTGATCATGGGGCTCGGCATGTTGGTAGATAACGGGATCGTGGTGGTCGAAAATGTTTATCGGTTAATGGAAGAGGAAGGACTAAGCAGAATTCAAGCGGCTAAAAAGGGGATTGGAGAAATAGCTTTTCCCATAATAATTTCAACAGCCACTACGGTGGCCGCCTTTGTACCACTTGGCCTATGGCCAGGTTTGATGGGACAGTTTATGATTTACTTCCCCATTACTCTTTCTGTAGTGCTAGGTTCTTCTCTTTTTGTAGCCATTTTTATGAATTCTATGTTGGTGTCTAACTTCATGGAAATTGGAGAAAAAGAGTTGTCGCTTAAGCAACTCATTAGAATAAGTCTTCTTTTAGTAGGTTTTGGTACCTTCATTATGGTCGTTGGCGGAGAAGCCAGGGGTCTGGGTAGCTTAATGGTAGTTACTGCTATTTTGTTTTGGGTATATAAGTTTGCAATTAAAAAGTTAGCGTTTAATTTTCAACGTAAAGTACTTGTACGTTTCGAAAACCTCTATGAAGGTCAAATTAAGCATGCCCTCCGTGGTGGCAATGTCTACTGGTATACGGGTATTACTTTTTCTCTTCTTGCGATTGCTGTAGCAGCTTTTGGTGTTTCCGTTGCCTTGCAGAGGACTAAAATTGAATTCTTTCCGGATAACACTCCCAATCAAATATTTATCTACATTGAATATCCTCAAGGTACAGCGATAGAAAAAACCAATCAAATCACTAAAGAAATTGAGGAAAGGGTCTATGCACTTATAAATGATCCTAAATATACGGATGGAGACTACAATTATTTGGTTGAATCATCGGTTTCTCAAGTAGGTGCCGGTGCGAGCAATCCGTTGACTGATGGAGGTTCCAACGCAGAAATGCCGCATAGAGGAAAAATTACCGCCTCTATGAGAGAATATAAATACCGTAACGGTAGAGATTCTGAACAGCTAAGAGAAAGGATCCAAAATGCGCTTAGAGGTGTATATCCGGGCATAGCGATATCCGTTGAAAAAGATGCGGTAGGTCCGCCGAGTGGATATCCCATCAATATTGAATTGGAAGGGGAAAGCTACGATGAGTTGATAGCTACCGCTGAGAGCATGAGGAATTTCTTAAATACTAAAAATGTTGCAGGTGTTGAAGAATTGAAGATTGACGTTAACAAAGGCAAACCTGCCATGCAAGTTATTGTGGATCGGGAAAAAGCAGGTGAGCTTGGTGTCTCTTCGGGTCAAGTGGGTAGTCAGTTGAGGCGATCATTGTTTGGTGAGAAAGCCGGAATATATAAAAAAGACGGGGAGGATTATGATATCAATGTCAGATTCAATCAAGACTTAAGATACAATACCAGCGCCCTATTCAATCAAAATGTAACGTTCAGAGATCAATCCACCGGTAAAATCATGGAAATTCCTGTTGCTGCGGTGGCCACCAAAAGGAATACCTCTGGTTTTAGCGCGATCAAACATCGAGATACCAGAAGAGTGGTAACGATATACTCGGCGTTGCAGCCGGGCTATCCTGATGCGGCAGCGGTAGTTTCCGAAATACAGGCAGAAATGGAAAACTTTAAAGACCTACCACGAGGGGTTAAGATTGACTACACGGGACAGATAGAAGAGCAAGATAAAGAAATGAGTTTTTTGGTCAGTGCATTCTTTTCGGGTCTTGGTTTGATCATGTTGATTCTTGTTTTTCAATTTGGTGGCATATCGAAGCCGGCTATTATTATGATGGCCATCTTCCTGAGTTTTATCGGTGTATTCGGTGGTATTTTGGCTACCGGTTGGTCTTTCGTAATTATAATGACCATGATGGGAATTATCTCGCTCGCAGGAATTGTAGTCAATAATGGCGTTGTATTGTTAGACTATACGCAACTTCTAATTAAGAGAAAGAAGCAAGAACTAGGGTTAGATAATCGTGATATGTTGTCCAAAGAAGACGTAAATAAACTCATAATTAGAGGTGGAAAAGCTCGGCTGCGTCCGGTCATCCTTACGGCAATAACCACAGTTCTTGGGTTGATTCCGCTGGCTATCGGCTTGAATATTAACTTTTTCTCATTGTTTACAGACTTTGATCCTAAGATTTACCTTGGCGGTGATAATGTTATTTTCTGGGGACCACTGGCCTGGACGGTGATATTTGGGCTTATTGTGGCTACGTTCTTAACGTTGATCATTGTACCGGTTTTGTTCTCTATCGTGTACCGGCTTAAATACTGGATCTACACTAAAACTACAGCAAAGGCAAGCAAGGCTGAATCTACCTTAAAACCAGCCCCTGCGACAATCTGATTAGGAAAAAAACGCTATCCCTGCGTGAGGTGTTTTCACGCAGGGATAGGCTCCGATACCATGAATAAACTCTTTGTAATTACCGTTCTGCTGCTCGTACTGTTTTTCCTGGACTGGTATATTTACCAGGCCATAGCCTTACTGGCGAAAGGGAGCTCTGAAAACACGGTTTGGTGGGTCAAGGTGGTGTACTGGAGCGTTACAGGAATAACCTTTGCCACCGTACTATTTTACAACTTTGGTAATCCCGACTGGTTTGAAGGTCAGACCCGAAGTCTGGTGTTAACCGGGGTGTTTATTAACTACTTTTCGAAAGCGTTCGGCATTGTCTTTTTACTTTTTGAAGATGTGACTAGAGCAGGTAGATGGGTGATTTCTTTATTTCAAAATCCAGAGCCATCCAGCACCGGTAACAGTATTCCGAGATCGGAATTTTTGGCCAAAACAGCATTAGTAGCCAGCACGGTACCGCTGCTATCTATGAGCTATGGAATACTATCCGGAGCGCACGATTATCGGATACGAAGAAAGCAAATACTACTTCCCAACCTTCCCAAAGCCTTCGATGGCATTAAGCTAGGCCAGCTTTCGGACATTCATTCCGGTAGTTTCTTTAATAAAACGGCGGTAAAGGGCGGCGTGGAAATGTTTATGAAAGAAAAACCTGACGTAGTATTTTTTACCGGGGACTTGGTAAATAATGAGAGCAAAGAGGTAGAAGGATATATCAATATTTTTGATAAGGTTAGGGCTCCTTTGGGTGTGTATTCCGTTACCGGGAATCATGACTATGGTGATTACAAAAGAGACTGGACCTCACCCAATAGTAAAGCTCAGAATTTCCAAGACCTAAAAGAAGCACACCGGCTAATGGGATACGATCTCTTAATGAATGAGAACCGGTTCATTGAAGTGGATGGCGAGCGCATAGCCATCCTAGGCAATGAAAATTGGGGTGCCGGTCGTTTTGCCAAATACGGTGATCTGGATAAGGCCTATGAGGGGTCAGAAGAAGCGCCGGTAAAGATATTGCTGTCGCATGATCCCAGCCACTGGGATGCAAAAGTGCGCCCGGGTTATCCCGACATAGATTTGATGTTTGCCGGTCATACCCACGGCTTTCAATTCGGGATCGAAATAGGAAACTTCAGATGGAGCCCTTCACAATATGCCTACAAGCAATGGGCAGGGCTCTACACCGAAGGAAACCAGCATTTATACGTCAACCGTGGTTTCGGCTATATCGGCTACCCCGGTAGGATTGGTATGCCGCCGGAA